>JADMKR010000180.1 GCA_015478765.1 Flavobacterium sp. | reverse complement strand
AACTTTAAACTAAAATAATGACAGAAGATTTGACATTAAAAGGAGGACAGCCAGTGGCTGTCAGGTATATATACTTACCTTTAAAACTTTCAACCTTCAAACTTTAAACTAAAATAATGACAGAGGGCAATTTCGTAGACTACACCAAAATATACGTTTCATCAGGCAAAGGCGGCAAAGGATCGACCCACCTGCACCGTGAGAAATTCATCGAGAAAGGCGGTCCCGACGGTGGCGATGGCGGGCGTGGCGGCCACGTGTATCTTGTGGGAAATAAAAGCCTGTGGACACTGTTTTACCTGAAATTCGCACGCCACGTCAAAGCAGGTCATGGCGGTGATGGAGGAGGAGACCGATCGACTGGTGCCGATGGTGAGGATAAATACATCGAAGTTCCGCTGGGAACGGTTGTTAGAGATAAGGAAACCAACGAAGTGATGTTTGAGATCACCGAACATGGCGAGAAGAAAATCGTGGCATTGGGAGGAAAAGGCGGACTGGGAAACTGGCATTTCCGGAGTTCGACAAACCAAACACCGCGTTATGCGCAGCCCGGACTTCCGGCTGAGGAGAAAGATATTGTACTTGAACTAAAGGTTTTAGCAGATGTAGGATTGGTCGGTTTTCCAAATGCAGGGAAATCAACTTTACTGTCTGTTCTCACATCGGCAAAACCCAAAATCGCCGATTACCCATTTACGACTTTGAAACCAAATTTAGGTATCGTAGCATATCGCGATTATCAATCATTTGTAATCGCCGACATTCCGGGAATTATTGAAGGTGCCGCCGAAGGAAAAGGCCTTGGTCACTACTTCTTACGACATATCGAACGCAACTCGGTTTTACTGTTTTTGGTTCCGGCCGACGCAGCCGATATCCGCAAGGAATACGATATATTGCTCGACGAACTTCGCCGCTACAATCCCGAAATTCTTGACAAAGAAAGACTGATCGTGATCTCAAAAAGCGACATGCTGGACGACGAGCTAAAAGCCGAGATGAAAAAACACCTCGACGTCGCGTTTAAAGGCATCCCGTATATGATGATTTCATCGGTGGCTCAGCAGGGATTGGTCGAATTGAAAGATACTTTGTGGAAGATGCTTAATGAAGGTGAGGAAAAAGTTTAAAGTTTAAAGTTTAAGGTTGGGTTCTGATTCAAAGATTCATCTGAACCCAACTATAAAATCTGACCCGAGGCGGAGCCGAACGGAGCGAAGCTAAATCTGAACTCTAAAATCTGAAATTTTACAATTCCGGTATCCTCAAAACCTGCCCAGGATAAATCTTATCCGGATCATCGAGCATGAATTTATTGGCTTCGAAAATCACATCGTATTTTTTGGCGTCGCCATAATATTTTTCAGCGATTTTTGACAGCCAGTCGCCTTCCATAACCGTGTGAAATTTCGAAACCGGTTTCCATTCCGATACGGTCATCTGGTCATCGACGGTGTCGACACCTTCAACATTTCCGACAGCGAGAACTATTTTCTCTGAATCGGATTGGTTGGCTACTTTTCCTTGCAGTACAACATCGTCACCACGAAGTGTAATGGTCAGTATTTCATATTTTAAGCCGAGTTTCTTCACGTGATCCATAAGTACCGACGCTTTCAATGTAGCTTTTTCAGCCTCCGGTGCCTGCGATTCTTTGCTTCCGAATACTTTTGATCCGACAGTTTTGATAAATGAAAATAGTCCCATGATTTTTTGATTTTTAGTTACCTGAATTTACGTTGAATAAAGTTTGGACGCTATATATCGATGATAAAGTATCGTTAAAATTACAAAGTTGGAAAGTTGAAAGATTGAAAGTTTGAAAGTGTAAAGTTGAAAGTGTAAAGTTGAAAGTTGCTGACCCGATACATTGG
Source organism: Flavobacterium sp. (assembly GCA_015478765.1). Classification (GTDB taxonomy): domain Bacteria; phylum Bacteroidota; class Bacteroidia; order Flavobacteriales; family Flavobacteriaceae; genus Flavobacterium. Next base: position 1,357 of record JADMKR010000180.1, on the reverse strand, counting down.
CACCTGAGGCACGACCGAACGAAGCGAGGCTAAATTTTCAAATTTTCAAATTCTCACATTTTCAAATTCCAAATTTCAAAATCCGAACTCCCAACAACCGTTAAAGTATTCCCGCACCACAAACCCTTGCAATCATTTTCCGTATATTAGCGCCGCTAAAATGTTTTCGGCTGTAACACTATCAACGTGCCGCCGTCTAAGACCGTTACTAACAATTAATTTTTTACAATGAAAAAAATCGTTTTACTTCTTGCCATGTGTTTTGCGGCGTTTCCAGTAAAAGCCGACGAAGGCATGTGGTTCCTGATGTTTATCGAGCGCCTGAATCACCGCGACATGCAGAAAATGGGGCTTCAACTGACTGCTGAGGAAATTTACAGCATCAACAACCACTCTTTAAAAGATGCCATCGTACAGTTCAATGGGGGCTGTACTGCCGAGATCGTTTCCAACCAGGGACTAGTTTTGACCAATCACCACTGTGGATATGACAAGATCGCCGAATTGTCATCGGCTGAGAACAATTACCTGAAAAACGGTTTTTGGGCAAAGGACAAAAAATCGGAATTAAAACCGAAATCTTTGTACGTGCGTTTCTTCGTCAGAATGGATGACGTTACAAAACGAATTTTAGGAAAAGTCAACGACCAGATGAGCGAAGCCGACCGCAACAAAGCGATCCAGCAGGAAATGGCGTTAATCGAAAAGGAGAACAACGAAGGTGGAAAATATACGGTATCTGTCCGTCCTTTCTTCCAAGGCAATGAATATTACTATTTCGTGTATCAGGATTTTACCGATGTTCGCCTTGTAGGAACTCCGGAAGAAAGTGTCGGGAAATATGGTGGTGACACCGACAACTGGGAATGGCCGCGTCACACCGGTGACTTTTCGCTTTTCCGTGTTTATGGCGATGCCAATGGAAATCCGGCTGAATATTCTGAAAACAACGTGCCGTTGAAACCAAAGCACCATTTGCCAATCAGTATCAAAGGTGTTCAGGAAAATGATTTCGCCATGATCTTGGGTTATCCGGGTCGGACGAATCGTTGGATGCCGGCTGCCGGAATCGAGCAAAACGTAAAGTTCGCTTATCCTGCATGGGTTGAAGGTGCCAAAACCGGAATGGACGTAATGAAGAAATATATGGATAAAGACGAAAAGGTTTCCCTTGCGTATGCATCCAAATATGCTCAAACGGCTAACTACTGGAAAAACCGTCAGGGAATGATCGACGCTTTGTCGAAAGCAGGAACTGCGAAAACCAAAGCTGATCAGGAAGCTAAATTCAATGAGTGGGCTAACCAGCCGGCAAACAAAGCTACATATGGCGATGTTGTTGCCACTATAAACAATT
>JADMKR010000179.1 GCA_015478765.1 Flavobacterium sp. | reverse complement strand
GATTGCAGTACCTGTGTTCCCGCCCAATTGAAAAACCGATTGCGCAAGGCCACGTTTGCCTCCTGAAGAAAGGAACGCGATCCTGGACGCTTCCGGATGGAATATCGACGACCCGATACCAACACACACCACGGCCATGAGAATCATTGCAAAAGATGCCGCAAAGCCCAGCAGGACAATGCCGGTCAACGTAAAAAACATACCGAAAATCTGCGAAAATGGTTTCGGCTTTTTATCGGTATAGAGTCCGACGAATGGCTGTAATATAGACGCAGCCATCTGATACGAAAATGTTATCAAGCCGATTTGGGTAAACGACAAATCATATTTCTGCTTTAAAATCGGGTAAACGGCCGGAATAATGGATTGAAGGAGATCGTTCAAAAGGTGCGCAACTGCAATCGAAATGAGTATCGAGTAGACTGTTTTCTGGGCAATTATTTTAGTTTCCAAAATAGGCTGAACTGTTTTCTTTGTATTCTGGTGCAAAAATAATATAATATGTCGCGAGATACACACCAAACTTCAACTGATTACATTGTTCGCCGTCTTCCTTTCTTAAAATGTTTGCGAATACATTCTGATTTTTCAATAGCGTATGTTTTCAGTACATTTATAACAAAAATTTTTTTACAGTGAACCCCAAACCCCGTCCATCGGCATTAAGCGAACGAGAAGGCGTCAATTCATCCGATCCTGTCAGCGCCTCTGCCGTTCGCCGTGCACTGAGCAACCGGCAGGATCCTTCCGCTGACCAGCTTGTAAATGGAATCCTGAATCAGGACATCACTTCGCTTAGCCGTGCAATTACTTTAATAGAAAGCAGGAATACAGCGCACGCCGATAAAGCAAATGCTGTAATTAATTCATGCCTGCCGCACTCAAAAAGCAGTATCCGAATTGGCATCACAGGTGTTCCGGGCGTTGGAAAAAGCACTTTCATTGAAGCTTTCGGCAAACATTTAACCGGTCTCGGACATAAAGTCGCTGTTTTGGCCGTAGATCCAAGCAGTACGGTGTCACATGGCAGTATACTGGGTGATAAAACCCGGATGGAAGAATTGGTGAAAGATCCAAATGCCTTTATCCGGCCGTCGGCTTCAGGCGAAACATTGGGTGGTGTGGCGCGAAAAACCCGGGAAACCATCACTTTGTGTGAAGCATTCGGTTTTGACATCATCCTGATTGAAACGGTTGGCGTAGGCCAAAGTGAAACCGCTGTCCACAGCATGGTCGATTTTTTCCTGTTGCTGAAGATTACCGGTGCCGGCGATGAACTTCAGGGCATTAAGCGCGGAATCATGGAAATGGCCGATGCAATCGTGATCAATAAAAATGACGGTGACAATATCAAAAAAGCACGTTTGGCAAAAGCCGAGTTCTCCCGGGCACTACATCTGTTTCCACCTAAAAAATCGGGATGGACTCCACAGGTAACCTCATGCAGTTCTGTTACAGGTCAAGGAATCCCTGAAATATGGGACATTGTATCGGAATTTATCTCGCAGATGAAAGCCAATGAAAAGTTCAGTGAAAACCGCGCCGACCAAAACCAATATTGGATGAAAGAAGCTATCGACGAACGGTTGAAAAATGACTTTTATAACAATCCGGAAATGACGATGTTGATTGAAGAAAAGCGGACTGCGGTAAAGAATAATCTGATATCTCCATTTGTCGCAGCAACCGAACTTTTAAATCACTATCGGAAATAATTAGTCTTCATAGCGCTTGACTTCACGATCATAAAAATCGTTAGCTTCACTAACCAGTCCTTCCATAACTTGATTTAGTTCTGCTTCATCAAGATCTTCGGGCTCCTCGAGAAATTCCACCTCATCATCTTTAAGATTGATGATAAACCTGGGGTAATCCAGATGAATCACAAAGATATCGTCGGGAAAATCGGTATTATCGCCTAGCAGAAATTTGGGTAATTCCATAATTATTTATTTTCTATGACCGGATTGGCTTGTTGCGCAACCAGTTTTTTTGTTAGTTTACTGAAACGAATATACAAAAATATAGCGGCTGTCGTCAGGCCGGCAAGCAATCCAATCCACACGCCTACCGCCTCGAGATCAGTGTGAATTCCCAGGTAATACGATATCGGAAATCCAACAATCCAATAAGCGGCAAATGTGACATACATCGGAATTTTGACATCTTGGAGTCCGCGTAGAGCACCTAAAACCACGACCTGAATTCCGTCAGAAATCTGAAACACGGCTGCAACTATCAACAATTTTGCGGCAATCGCGATCACTTCGGCATTTTCCAATGCCTGTTCGCCGTCCATGTCTAAAAACAGTTGCGGCAAAAATTTATAGAACACAATGAAGAAAATTGCAAAAGCCACCTCCAGTAAAATCGCAAGCAGAAAAATGGAGCGGGCGACTATAATCAGTTTTCTGAAATCGCCGAATCCCTTCTGGTTGCTGACGCGGATCATTGCGGTAACGCTCAGACCCATCGCAAACATAAAAGTAACCGTTGCAACGCTCAGAGCAATCTCATTGGCCGCCTGGCTGGCCGTACCAAGATTTCCGCAAAGCCATATCGCCGCTGTAAACAATGCGACTTCAAATAGCATTTGCATCGCCGAAGGGAATCCGATATCGATTATTTTTTTCAGAATCGATTTTTTAATCTGTTCAAACCTGAATCCTTCGAAATACATCGTTAGGTTTCGTTTGTTTATCATGATATAATGCATGAAAATAAGCATTGCAAACCGGGAAATCACCGTACCCAATGCAGCGCCAATAACGCCCATCTGCGGAAACGGGCCGACGCCAAAAATCAAAACATAATTTATCGGAAAATTGATGATGTTCGACAAAACGATTGCATACATCGAATATTTGGTCAGTGAAAGCCCGTCGGCAAACTGTTTGTAACCCTGGTAAATTATCATTGGCACCAATGACAATGCACACCAGTTGAGATAAGGTACGGCCAATGCGATAACTTCCGGCGGCTGGCCCATCGAATACATCAGCGGCTTTGAAAAATAAACCACCACGAACAAGGCGATGCCTAAAACAGTGCATAAAAACAAGCCATGGTGAAATGTGGCGCGGACTTTATCGAAATTTTTCTCAGCATCGGCTTCGGCAACAATGGGCGTGATTGCTGTCGAGAATCCTATACCAAGCGACATTGCAATGAATATAAAACTATTGCCCAGAGATACAGCCGCCAACTCGGCCGGCCCTAGCTGTCCCACCATTAG
>JADMKR010000178.1 GCA_015478765.1 Flavobacterium sp. | reverse complement strand
AATCACAGGATGCAGAACCACAATCGGCTGCCGATAGTGATAATGTTCAGGATGTAGATTTTGAAGAAGTAAAATAAATTAGATTTCCCAATTAAAAACCGGCTAAGTGATTAGCCGGTTTTTTTATTCCGTATAGGGAAGATATATATGAAAAATGGCTCCTTCACCTTCTTTGCCTTCGGCAAGAATCCGACCGCGATGACGGGTCAATATTTTGCGACACAGGGCGAGTCCGAGGCCGGTTCCCTCGTATTTATCTTTAGAATTCAGCCTGAAAAACACCCCAAACATCCGGTCGGTGTAAGCTGAATCAAACCCGATTCCGTTATCGGCCATGGTGATGTGTATCTCCTTTTTGCCGATCTCGTTTGTTTCGATTTCGGAACTGATATTTATTACCGGCGGGACATCAACTTTAGAAAATTTGAGCGCATTATTTATTAGGTTGTAAAATACCTGATGCAGTTGTAACGTCACTCCGGAAACGCGCGGCAGAATTTTATAATTTATTTGAGCATCTTTTTGGATGATGATTAATTCCAGGTCATTTTCTACGCCTTCCATGATTTTATTCAGGTCGACCATTTCAAATACCGGTTCGTTTACCGCAACGGTTGAATATGCCAAAACGCCTTCGATCATTTTCGACATCCTGCCGGCGGCGAGTTCGATTTTTTGCAGATATACCCTTCCTTTCTCGGTAAATTCAGATGATAATTCCGAACTCAGGATATTACTGAACATGCCAATTTTACGCAGGGGCTCCTTCAAATCGTGTGATGCCACATGAGCAAATTGCTGCAGATCTTCGTTAGATCGGGCAAGTTCTTCGGTTCGATCGGCCACAAGTTCTTCCATTTTAGTGCTGTACTGCTCCAGATCATTCTTCATCTGAGAAATAGCATTGCCTAAAATATCGCTGTCGGTTCGTGGTTTTATTTCGATATCAAAATTTCCTTTGCCGATTTGGGCCGCCGCATTGGCAAGTTCCCGATTGTTGCGCGCGATTTTCAGTATCGATACGCCCAGGCGGCCGATGGCATCATTGGTCTCAATCAAAACCCGCGGCTCAGTTTCGCCGTTGGCAATGGTTTCGGCTGCGATACGTAATTCCTGAAGCATCCGACTGATTATGTACATGATATAAACTACAATCATAAAAATGAGAATCAACGCAACCACAAGATATACTAGGGTATTATTTCTCTCATTATAATGATAGTTGTAAAGTTGGTCAATTTGTTTATCGATCCGGTCCTTGATTGATAGCTGTAGTTTGCGCAACTGCTTTTCGCCCTCGTCCGAAACGTCCCACCAAGCCGCTCCTGTGTAATTGTCACCTATCGAAAAGGTGGTAAAAACCGTATTGATATAATCCAGGGTGGGCTGTAATGCTGTGGTTTTCCGGATACTTTTATATTGGTTCAGGACCGCCGGGTCGGCTTTTGCCAAAAGTTCGCTTTCGTATGATTTGTATATGTCATGCGCGCCTACTGTACCGATCAGTGTCTCCACCACATATTCTTTCGACACCAGTACATTGTACATATTGCTGCGGATGATGCCGATGTAAGTAATCATTTCCGATAAAATCTTCTGACACATCAAATCATTATATACCGAATCGAGGAACGCAGTATTGGCAGGAGGGATAGTGTTCAGTGTATTCAGCCTGAAAACGGTGTTGCTGTAATAATGCATTATTTCGGCAGGCCCGGCCTTCACCGAATCCAATCGGTTTCGAATCTGTTGCAATTCACCCAAACGAGTAAACTCGGTAAGTCCGACTAATGAAGGATCGCTACTCTGTGCCAGTTTTTCAATAAAAGCGTCAGTTTGCGGACGTTGCAACATCAGTTCGCGATGGGATGATTTGGTTATGGCGTAATCAAAGGAGTATTTTCGTTCATCCTGCAGTGCGTCTATCAAATTCGATATATCGTCTGAGGAAGCTACAAACTCCTTGTAATTCTTGAATAATGCGAGTTTATCGGTTTCGCTTTGGTAGATTTGAAAGGTCAGAAATATCAGAAAACACAGCGGAATCAAAGCAATAAGCATCAATTTTACCTGCAGTGGGAGTTTTCGAATCAGTTTATTCATAGGTGAACTGGACTATATAGCAATCGAAAATACAAATATTTACCGAGTCACAGGCTTCATAAAAAGATTCTCTAGAACTTACTTTTCAAAAATGCGATCAGTTTCTGTTGAAAATCGGCCATAATTTGAAGGTTCCAATTTCCGTGGCCACCGTCGCTGTAAAGGTAAAATTCGTTATAAACTCCGGCGTTTTCCAGTTTGTCGCGCAGCCTCGTTCCCTGGGAAATAGGAATCAGCGGATCCTGGCCGCCGTAGAACATAATCGTCGGAGGTGATTGGGGGGAAATGTGCGAAGTCGGACTAACCTCAATAAATACTTCGGGGTTCAGGCTATAATTAGCGTTTCCTACCAACGCCATCAAGCCGTACTGAAACAGCGGATTTCCGGTATAGGCAGGATCGGTAAAATCAGTCGGTCCCACAATACTGCAAACTGCTTGAACCTCGTGTAAAGGATCAAAATGATAGCTATAAAGCAGGGATAGATGGGCTCCGGCACTTGCGCCAATAAATGCATACTGATCCGAAATGTTGTAGTCGCTGTTCTTTAGGAAGGAAATCATCATTTCGATATCCTGTATCTGCTTCGGAAAGCCCGGGCTTTGCATGGTTCCCAATCGGTAGTCGATATTAACGATCGCATGGTTGGGGAACTGAGCTTTTAATAAAGGGACCACATAATTGAAATCCGTTCGCGAACCGCCGCTCCATCCGCCGCCGTGTACGAGAATGAAAGTCTTGGTAGTTTCATCAGTCCGTCCCTGCGGCAGGTAAACGTCCATTTTTTGTTCGGCGTCCTGGCCGTAGGAAACGTTCAAAAGTTCTTGTGCGGGAAGAATTGGGTCTGGCGTCTCAGTATCCGAATCGTTACATCCGAAATTCAGCAACAGCAGCATGACAGGCAAAGATAATTTCATAGGTCGAATTTGTATTACTATAACTGGCTTGGCGGCCGGTTAGTATAAAAGTAAAAATAATACATACCCGAGATCACACCTTTTAACTCACTTTAACACGTTTTGCTATTCGCTGATTTGCAGTTCAAACATTTTATCCCAGTTTTTGCCGGTAATGAAAAATGTTTTGGTTTTTGGGTTATACGCGATGCCGTTTAGTGATTCGGCTCTTTCGCTT
>JADMKR010000177.1 GCA_015478765.1 Flavobacterium sp. | reverse complement strand
ATAAGCAAAAAGCTTCCCTGTTAGGAGAAGCTTTTTGCTTATGAAAAAATATTGCTATTTTACTATTTCGAGCAATTCATCAATTGTCACCATTTTTTGCTCTCCGCTTTCCATATTTTTCACCGTGAACCGCTTCTCAGCGATTTCGGATGAACCGGCGACCACCACAAATTTAATTTGGCGTTTATCGGCATAGTTGAACTGCTTGGCAATTTTAATTGCATCGGGATAGAGTTCGGCACTGATCTCGTTCATTCGCAACAATTGAATTGCTTTCATAGAATAAAGTGATTCGGTATCGCCATAGTTCAGAAACAACACCTTTGAAGAAACAGATACCCTCTCAGGAAATAAACCCAACGACTCGATAACAAGATATATACGATCAAGACCGAATGATATGCCAACACCGCTCAGATCTTTGAGTCCGAAAATGCCGGTAAGATCATCATAACGTCCACCACCACCAATAGAACCCATAGCAACGCCCGCAGGAGCGGTCACCTCGAGTATGCAGCCGGTGTAGTAATTCAGTCCGCGTGCAAGCGTAACATCAAAATCCAAAGTAGCCGCTTTTAAACCGAGTTGCCTGATTTTATCTTCGATGAACAATAGTTCGTCAATACCTTTCTTCCCTTCTTCGGAAGAAGCTAATAATTCACCGAGGCGATTTACTTTTTGACCAAAGTCTCCCGAAAGATCGAACAGCGGTCGAAGCGCCTGGATTGCCTCGGTTGAGATTCGTTTTTCGGTAAGCTCCTTCTCCACTCCATCGGCCCCAATCTTATCGAGTTTATCGAGAGCCACTGTAAAATCAATCAGTTTATCTGAAGCACCGATCACTTCGGCTATGCCAGACAATATTTTTCGATTGTTGATTTTAATCGTAACCCCGTCCAGGCCAAGTTGGCTAAAAACGGTGTCATATAATTGAATCAATTCAACTTCCTGCCATAGTGAAGCTGAACCAACAACATCGGCATCGCATTGATAGAATTCGCGAAAGCGGCCTTTTTGGGGTCGGTCGGCTCGCCAGACTGGCTGAATCTGATAACGTTTGAACGGGAAATCGATCTCATTCTGATGTTGTACCACGTATCTAGCAAACGGAACAGTAAGATCATAACGCAAGGCTTTGTCGGAAATCTGCGAAGTCAACTTAACGCTGTTGCGGCTCTGCAACAAATCATGATCGGCCTTGGCCAAATAGTCACCGCTGTTCAATATTTTAAATATCAGCCTATCGCCTTCTTCGCCATATTTACCCATCAGAGTATCCGAATTTTCAAACGATGGCGTTTCTATCGGCTGGAAGCCAAAACGTTCAAATTGTGTCCTGATGATTTGCATTATATATTGCCTGCGGGCGACTTCCATCGGTGAAAAATCACGCGTTCCCTTAGGAATTCCGGTCTTTTGTGCCATTTAATATTTTTGAGAGGTTTTGCCGATGCAAATATCGGCAAATTAAAATCAATTATTATACGAACCTAAAAAGCAGCACTGCAAAATAATTGTACCTTAGTGCCACTAAATCGTACACATGTTTAAGTTGCTTCGCGAAAATATCCGCATCGCATTAGGTTCAATTCGCACCCAATTATTGCGGACAATCCTGACAGTTTTTATAATTGGGATAGGAATTTGGGCATTGGTCGGTATTCTTACCGTTGTGTCGGCATTGGAAAATACCATTTCGTCCGACTTCGCCTCCATGGGTTCCAATACTTTCAACATTGAGCAATATGATATGGCAGCTCGGATGAGTCGCGATCAAAATACCAAACCCAATCCAATAATATCGTATCCGCAGGCCAAAGCCTTCAAAGAAAATTACAAATATCCGTTGACCACGACTTCGCTTTCCTTTACAGCCACCTCCAATGCCGAAGTAAAATTCGAATCGCAAAAGACCGAACCGGAGATTTCTGTCGTCGGAGTAGACGAAAACTTTTTAAGCAATTCGGGTCTCGAAATAGCAAAAGGCCGGAATTTTACCAATTTCGACGTACAGAACAATGCTTTTGTTTGCGTAGTGGGATCCGATTTTGAAAAAGGGTTATTAAAAGATGTCAACCCTATTGATAAAGTCATTTCAGTTCGCGGCGCTAAATTCCGCGTTATAGGTGTTTTGAAGGAGGAAGGTTCCACGTTTGGCAATAACAAAGATCTTCGGGTGATGATTCCATTGCAAATAGCCCGTTCACTTTTTACGACACCGAATATAAATTACGAGATGAGCGTGAGAGTGGAGAAAAATGAATTTTTGGACGAAGCTGTCGACAATGCCCTGCTCACCATGCGCCGCATTCGTAAACTTACCCCAATGCAGGAAAGTAATTTTGGGATTTCCCGTAGCGATGATTTGATCAACCGGATACTATCGATCACCAATTACCTGGGAATTGCTGCCTGGGTCATCGGTATCATTACAATTTTCGGATCTTCGATAGCACTGATGAACATCATGTTGGTTTCGGTTACCGAGCGAACGCGTGAAATTGGTGTCCGAAAAGCGTTAGGCGCAAAACGAGGAACCATTGCAACCCAATTCTTTATCGAAACATTGGTAATAGGTCAACTTGGCGGCCTTTTAGGATTATTTCTCGGTATTTTATCGGGCTACGGACTGGCGGCAATGCTTGAATTTGCGTTCGTAATTCCTTGGGGAGCGATTGGCGCCGCATTCGCAACTACATTTGCCGTGACCATTGTATCGGGTTCCTATCCTGCAATCAAAGCTTCGAAACTGGATCCAATCGAAGCGTTGCGCTATGAATGATGCAACATCGCTTTTACCATTCGGTCATTGCCGTACATATCTTTTCTAAGTTCACTTCGATAGCCAAGACTGGTTAAAAGTGAGATTGTTTCAGCCGCCAGATATTGGTTGATTTCAAAAAACAGCGCTCCGTTTTCATTCAGGCTGTCGACTGCCAACTCAGCAATCCTGCGGTAAAACAACAGCGGATCATCATCGGCGACAAATAACGCGAGATGCGGTTCATTGTCCAATACATTACTTCTGATCTCCGATTTTTCGCTGTACCGAACATACGGCGGGTTCGAAACAATTATATCATATTTCGCGAGTGGTGCGAATTGCAAGATATCATCCAATATAAAATTGACCTTCACATGGTTTGCATCGGCGTTGTATTTGGCAATTTGTAAAGCGTCTGCCGAAACATCCATCGCAAAAACAGTAGCCTCTATCAACCGGTGCGCCAATGAAATTGCGA
>JADMKR010000176.1 GCA_015478765.1 Flavobacterium sp. | reverse complement strand
CGGAAATCAAAAGTTGAATGGCTTCGCGATTGCGCCTTCAGTCAAATCAAAGAATGCCGGCGTACTGATCCTTCCTGCATGGAAAGGCATTGATGAACATTCGAAGAAAGTTGCTCAGGATCTATCGGCATTAGGTTATCACGCCTTTATCGCCGATATATATGGCGAAGGGAATTATCCTGCCAATTCAAAAGAAGCCGGCGAAAAATCAGGATTCTTCAAAAAAAATTATAAGAATTACAATGTCCGAATACTGCTTGCTTTGGAAGAATTGGTGAAAGCGGGTGCCGATGCGGGCAACATCGCCATAATTGGTTACTGCTTTGGCGGAACCGGTGCTATTGAAGCAGCGCGGGCAAATATGCCTGTGCGCGGGATTGTGTCGTTCCATGGCGGACTAGGAAAGGATGAAACCCGTTCTTCTTCAGATAAAATTGTTCCGAAAGTATTGATTCTGCATGGTGCCTACGATCCATATGTACCGCAAAAAGACATTTTAGCCTTTCAAGACGAAATGCGCAAAGCTAAAGCCGACTGGCAAATGATATATTATGCCGATGCGGTACACGCCTTTACGGAAATCTCAGCCGGTACGGATAATAGCAAAGGGGCCGCTTACAACGAAGCAGCCGACCGCCGATCATGGGAACATATGAAATTGTTTTTTCAGGAAATCCTGCGATAGAATAGGTTTTGTTGGATATAATGGAAATTTTATTAGTTTTGGTTCGATTCGGCCGAAAGCCAATCAATCATCACGATGTCCGACAACAAAATTCGACAAGACAAAACCTGCCTTAACTGCTACCACGTGGTTGAGCATAAGTTCTGTCCCAATTGCGGTCAACAAAATACAGAAACGCGAAAGACATTCTATCAGCTTTTTGTGCATTTTTTCGAAGACCTCACGCACTATGAACATTCGTTCTGGAAAACGATCCGCAATCTGTTATTGAAACCGGGTGCCCTGACAAAAGAATATATGTCGGGTAAACGAATGTCGTATCTCGCTCCGGTAAGACTTTATATCTTCATAAGTCTGGTGACTTTTTTTTACATTGCTGTGACACCGGATCGTTCCGATTCTCTTGTTGAAGTGAGTTTCAATGACAGTAAGACCGAAAAAGTTTCCGACATTGACGATGAGAAATTCGACCTCGGATTCGAAAAGTTTTCGACCGTTCGGGAACTGGATTCATTGCAGCGCATTCCCGCAGAAAAAGTATCTGACTTCCAATATAGCATGCTGCGGAAAGTAACTTCTGTTGCCGAGAACAATACGCGGGATCAGCTATACGCTAAATTTCGGGAATCGTTTATCCGCAACCTTCCTAAAGTCCTGTTTATATACATGCCAATTTTTGCATTTCTGTTATGGATCTTCCAAAATAAAAGAAAATGGTACTATTTTGACCACGGTATATTTACACTTCACTACTTTTCTTTTCTACTATTGATTTACTTTATTTTATCTGTCATCACCGATTTGCTGGATATGATAGATAATAACGTAACAAATTTCATACAGGGAGTACTAATGATTTTGGCAAGTGTCTGGACATTCTATTATTTCTATCCGGCACACCATAGGTTTTATGGGGAAAGCCGTTTGTCGTCCTTGATAAAAGGGACTGTTATGTTTGTTATAAACATCTTTTTTATAATCGTAATTATGTTGTTATTTGTCGTTTACACATTTATAAATATTCACTAACCTGCTAAAATCTATGAAAAAAGTCTTTTTTCTTTTGTCTGTTGCGACATTATTATCCTGCAAAGGTCAACAACCTGCTGCGACGGAAAATCGCGACGATGCTAATAAATATTTGAATACCATTTCCTCCAGCGAATTAAAAACGCATTTATATATCGTGGCTTCTGATGAAATGCAAGGGCGCGACACCGGATCGGAAGGACAAAAAAAAGCCGGCCAATATATCATTGATTTTTACAAAAAGAATAACGTTCCATTTCCTACGGGGGCCAGCGACTATTTTCAACCTATTCCAGCCGAATATTTTGTAAAGCCGTTTAGTCCGAAACTTCCAGCGTCTGAAAATATATGGGCGTTTATAGAAGGTTCTGAAAAACCGGACGAGATAATTGTAGTGTCGGCTCACTATGATCACGTGGGAATGAAAAATGGCGAAATTTATAATGGTGCCGATGACGACGGTTCAGGAACGGTGGCTCTAATGGAAATTGCTCAGGCTTTCATTCAGGCTAAGAAAGAAGGTCGGGGGCCAAAACGCTCAATACTGATCCTACACGTTACCGGTGAAGAATATGGATTGCATGGATCGCGCTACTATTCCGAAAATCCACTTTTCCCGTTGGCGAATACAGTTGCCAACGTTAACCTGGATATGATCGGACGTCGGGATATCGACCACAAAGACTCGAATAATTACATTTATGTGATTGGTGCCGACAAGTTATCAAGCGATCTTCATATCATCACCGAAGAAGCCAACAGCAAATACACGCAGATGGAACTTGATTACCGCTATAATGATTTCAATGACCCGAACCGATTTTACTATCGCTCCGACCATTACAACTTTGCCAAAAATGGAATTCCTGCAGTCTTCTTCTTTAACGGAGTCCATGATGACTACCATCAGCCGGGCGATACTCCCGATAAAATCGAATATGATGCATTGGCGCGCCGTACGCAACTTGCTTTTGCAGTTGCATGGGAACTCGCTAACAGACGTGACCGCATTGTGGTTGATCGCAATGAAAAATAAAAAGAAACTCCGTCAATCGACGGAGTTTCTTTTTAATGATAAGGTTGTTCGTTCTTAACAATTTGAATTTTACCTGCCGGAATTGTGTCGGTTGAATCTTTTGTTATCAGGACACCCAATAGCGTCATTGGAATATCGGGCAGCTCCTCACCCGACGCTTTGATTTCGAGTAAAAGTCGGTCAAAATCCAATGCATTTAAAACTACGGTATCTCCGGCATCAATCTTATGTGTAAAGATAAAGTCGCGAAGCGCCGGAAAAGAAATTGAATCGCCGATAAATATAAATTCTGCCATAACTTTTTTATATAAATTTAGCACATTCCGCGCTTGCAGGCAGACGCTTTAAGTAAAAATTGGCAGTGAAAATTTATTGCAGATAGGGGAAAACAAAAAAGCCCCGAGTTTCCTCAAGGCTTTAAAATGGGTGGATGACCGGGTTCGAACCGGCGACCCTCGGCACCACAAACCGATGCTCTAACCAGCTGAGCTACAACCACCGTGT
>JADMKR010000175.1 GCA_015478765.1 Flavobacterium sp. | reverse complement strand
CCTGATTGCAGATGGCTCAGATCAAGTGTTTTTTCAATATTGAAATCGGTGTTGTTTGCGTTATAAACCAGTCGGCCGTTGATATCGACAACCTGAAGGTTAAGCGAACCTGAATATTGGTTTATTCTCAATGTCACAAAACCTCTACTTGGGTTTGGATAAACACGGATCATATCCTCTATATTAAAGTAATCGACCGATAAAGTACAGTTAGGTCCGGGAGTTGGCTGAGTAAAATCTTCCACCTGATCCATTGCATTCGTACGCGATCCCGATGAAGCGTTCACGCCCATTCCTCTTCTTGCAAATACTTCCCAGATCATACAGAAATCAGCGCCCGATGTTGTTGCAGCATCGGCGGCGATAATGGCGTTCCGATATTCGATGAATGTCGGGCTGCATGGCACCAATTTGAAAGCATCGATAACAAGTTGCATTACTTTGTTATTTCCACCTGTACCTGTGAAAACATTCGGGTCGAAACCGTATTTGTTTACGTAAGCCCAGGTTAGATCCCAAAGTGTAGCTGCCATAATTTCACCACGGTCATGTGTAAGCGTTGTGTTTGAATCGGCAAATGTCAACGGGTTGATAGACATGTCGGTAGAATACGGGAATGTCCGAATTCCGCCACCATCGATAGGCTGATTGGAAGAGAAAGATGCAATGCCATTTGCGGCAGTTCCAACATCGCCAGCTTTGAGCTGCATCATAAGAGCGATCCAATCTGACCATCCTTCACCCGCTTGCTCAGCATTTTGAAGGCATCCTGAATTTGCAGCGCCACCAATTAAGCGAGTTGAAATCCCATGCCCGTATTCGTGTGCAATGATATTATTATCAAAATCACCATCGGCATTGACAAACGGATCTCCCGCAGGTGCCTGTAATTTCACAACCACCGGCTGTGTTTGCATTTGCGTGATAATGGCTTCACCTAAAGTGTTGTATACGAATACTGCCGGAATTGTAATCGTTGGATCAGCTCCGCTCATATTTACCAGTTGGTTAGGTAATACATTATCTACAACAATAACCGCGATGGCACCTGCATTCTGAGCATTTTTCACTTTCAGGATAAAGTCGCAATTTCCCCGTCGAAGGATCGCAATTTTCCCGGCCAAAGCTGCGCCGTTTGAAGGCGTTACGCAAGCCTCTGATGTGGTGGCGTTACTGTCAAGATATAAAACTAATTCCGACTGAATGAATGCTGGAGCTTCAGGAACGGGAACATGACCAGGGTCGAATGCATTTTCTGCAGCCTGATATCCTCCTGCTATGGCCGATGGCGACGTAACGAAGAAAAATCGGGGTGCATTGTTCCAAAGATACATTTGCATACGAGGCCTGCTACCGTCGGCAGGTGTAGAAAAGTTGGCATTGTTTAGGTTTGGCGGATCGATTTCAGCACCGTCCTGCGCATCGGCAAGAACTGCATCCCCAAGCAATCCCGGCTGTGAGAAGCCACTGTAATTCTTTTGTTGGAAATTTCCGTTTTGTTCGTTGAATCCATATTGGAACCACACATCATGCATCATATTGTTCATGTAGAACAAATTCGTGGTCGCTGCATCGCGATAGGTGTCGGCTGCAACCGAAGTTCCTCCATATGGAAAGTCGAACAGCATTCCAGCACCTCCGTCAGGACTGATCCCTACACCGTTATTACCATCGGCATCTTCCTGTGCATGCACGTTGTTTCCTCTGGTATAAGTGTATTCGTTTCCGGCAACGCCGTTGGTATCGTGCCAGCCGAATGGTGAAGCGGTGGTGTTGTGCGGACTAACAAGCAATTCCCGCGGACCGTGAGCCGGACTCTGAACGTTAAAAGGAATCACGCGGTAAGAACCCGATTGTATATCGACAACCGATTCGGCCGTTTTGTAAAAATTCTTGGTAAAAGCTGCCGTGTGGTTGTGGTTTTGGTGTCCCTGCCCTTCATCGAAGGTACAAGAGATCACCATGTCGTGCTTCTCAAGCATGTCGCCGTTCACTGCGTCAATCCTGATGCTCCACAAGTGCTTATAATCCTGACTGTAGAAAGTCAGATCCCATGCAAGGCGCAATTCTGATTCTGTTGGCTGATAAACAAGTTCGGCCATAATTGGATCTTCGGTAAGAGCACCATTGGACAGAACGAATTCTTTGGTGCCACGCGATTCGATGATATTCACAACAAATGGCGGGTTTGACAAATGCTGAAACGCTGCCGCGGCTGCCGCAGTTACAGAAAGTGACGGGTTTGACGAGTTTATTTTCTGACTGGCATTGGCTACAAATCGGTTTCCTACGTTTATGACCTCACTATTTTTTACCCATACGTTCGAGACTGCACCGTATACTTCGATACCGCCGACTCGCTGTTTAATGTAATAATTGTTGATTCCGGTCGATGTAGAACTCGCTTCGCTTTCAATAATCCAACCAGTAACATCCTGATTGGTCAGGCCCATCTGGCCAAAATTTGAATTGAGATATGCTTGAATCCTTTCGGTTGACTGGGAAAAACCAATCAAGGGTAATAAAAAGGCTAGCAGAAAAGTAATTTTTTTCATGGGTAAATCATAGATTTTTAATAATCTCACAAACATAAATTATTTTTTGCGATAAATTATCAGGTTATTTCATCAAATATTGTCTTTTAACTATCACCCGATGTCAGTATCTGATTGTAGAGTAATGCCTTTCCATCAGTAAGCATCGATACAAAATGGCAAATATGCAGCAAACGGCCGTATAAAGTTTCCTTTTCAACGTCGTGTCGCTCAGGCAATAGTTTCAGCAGTAACGTGTCATAATTGGTCGAAACACCATCGTATTTATTATTATAGGCAGTAATGAATTTATCGAGCAGGTTGTTAATGATCTGATATCCGGAAAGCTCCTTTTCAATGACTTCACGACTTTGATATATATTCTTGACACTCAATTTTATGATATCATCCATTTGCGGCTTGTACTTGCTTTTATCCATAATGGCATACGGAAATCTGCCTTCCAAAATCAGTGATTCATTGGCGACAAATACATCGACTGCATCGATAATCAAGCGACCGATGGCGAGTGCACGCAGGTAGCTGATCCTGTCCTCCTTTGTTGTAAGCGTTTTGTATTTGGCCGTATCGATCGAATCTTTAACCAGTTTTATGAGATATTCTAGCGCGTACTCTTCCGATACCAGCCCCAAATTGATTCCGTCTTCAAAATCGATTATTGTATAGCAGATATCATCGGCGGCTTCCACCAGATAAGCCAGGGG
>JADMKR010000174.1:10952-18784 GCA_015478765.1 Flavobacterium sp. | reverse complement strand
CATCAAAATGCAGAAGCAACATCTGAATACGGCACTGCAAAATTTGGAGTTTCAGGAAAGTTTGCTGCTCGAAGCTCAGGAAATATCCGATATCGGAAGTTTTTATATCGATTTCATCAACCGCGAAAATTCTGTTTTTACGCCACAGACCCATCAAATATCAGGTCTTACACACGGCGATGAAGCCACGTTCATAAACTTGATCCATCCCGACGATGCACCTACCGTGAGAAACCTGTGGGAAGAAGCACTCGAACGAGGCGGTCCCTTTGCCTATTCTTTCCGTTTTCAAAACGGCGACATCGAAAAAAAACTTAATGCCCGCGGAATTGTGGTTCGCGATAACGGACGCGTAACCATTGTAAAAGGAACATTGCGTGACATTACCGCCTTCGATCGGTTAATAAAAAGACTTACCGACAGCGAGATGTTGCACAAACGGGCGCAACAACTTACCCACCTTGGTAACTGGTCATGGAACATCGGCGATGAGACAGTATATTGGTCGGATGAACTTTATCGCATCTACGGTTTGGAACCGCAGTCGGAAGTAATAACTTTCGAGCGGTTCCTCTCGCTTATTCATCCCGATGACAGAGACCGCCGCGTAAAAGAAATTGAAGATTCGATCAGGACAGGATTGGCCAAAGATTATGTATTGAAGATCATTACTCCTACGGGGGAAATAAAAATTTTGAAAGGACATGGCAGCGTTGAATTTGACGCCGACCGCAATCCAATTACCCTGGTAGGAACGTGCCAGGACATAACAAGGGAATATCATCTGAATAACGAATTGGTGGCCCTCAACCGGTCTTTACATCAAAAGAATCTCGAATTGGTCCAGATCAACAAAGAACTTGAATCTTTCAACTACATCGCCAGCCATGATTTACAGGAACCTCTGCGGAAAATCAGGATGTTCGCCGGACGCATCAACGACCAATCAGAAAGTTTGTCTGAACGGGCTCAGCAGTCCCTGGAGCGCGTGATCGATTCTGCTTCACGTATGCAACAACTGATCGCCGATCTGATTGAATTTTCGCAGATTTCCGGAGGTGAGAAACAAACTGAAAAAATTTCACTCAACGACCTTGTCGACGAAGTGCTTGAAAATTATGCCGAGAATATCGAAAGTGGACAGGTAAAATTCAATATCTCAACATTACCGGAAGTGGAGGTTGTACCCTTCCAGTTTTTGCAATTGCTTTCAAATCTTATAGGCAATGCAGTAAAATATAAAAAAGAGCACACCACTGCCGAAATCTCTATCAGCAGTACGACCGTTACTCCGTTGGATGATGTCGCGGTTTCGCAGGGCGAGTATATGCGAATTTCAATCTGCGATAATGGAATAGGCTTCGAACCCGAACAAAGAGAAAACATCTTCGAGCTATTCAAAAGGTTGCATCCACACTCGAAATTTTCGGGAACGGGTATCGGACTGGCCATTTGCAAAAAGATTATTCATCACCATAACGGATTCATAAAAGCCGACAGCATTTTAGGCGAGGGATCGTGCTTCCATATCTACCTTCCTGCTACCTCCGCATAACAACATTCTATCGTCGTTAAAATTATACTAAATCATCGGCAGCGTTTTTACACCCCGGCCGAAAGAAGTATTTTTAGGCTATGACAAGAAAAAATTAATGGAATTCACGAATCCGCTGGTATATGGTGTTCCCTGCTTTTTAGGACTTATTTTACTCGAACTGACCTACAGCAAAGCGACCGATAGAAAAAATTTGTACCATTGGAAAGATCTCGCATCGAGTTTGTCGATCGGGATTGGCTCGGCCGTAGTCGCTGCTCTGGTCAAAACTATTACGGCAATTGTCATATTCGTTTGGGTATATGAAGTATTCAACCCTGTTGTCGATGGCGTTCGTACGAACATTTTTGGCTGGCAGTCGTTCTCTTATGCGTGGTATGTCTGGATTTTTTGCCAACTTGCCGATGATTTCAGCTATTATTGGTTCCATCGCCAAAATCATATGGTGAGATTCTTCTGGGCAGCTCATATCGTTCATCACTCTTCCGATAATTTTAATCTGGGTACAGCCGTTCGCAACGGGTGGTTTACCATACTGTACAAACCGCTTTTCTATATGTGGATTCCCGCTGTGGGCTTTCCGCCAGAAATGCTGCTGGTTTGTTTGGGAATCGAATCGTTATGGCAGTTTCAATTGCATTCCCAGTATATTCCCCGACTGGGTTTTCTGGAAAAAATCTTCAATACGCACACCATGCATCAGGTTCACCATGCGAAAAACCTCGAATACATGGATAAGAACCATGGCGGGTTTCTGAATATCTTCGATAAAATGTTTGGAACCTGGCAACCGCTTCAGGACGATATCAAGATCGAATATGGCGTGACCTCCCCACCCGACTCGTTTAATCCGTTGGTTATCCTTACCCATGAATACACTAACATATGGGCAGATATGAAAAAATCTAAAAATTGGCGGCACAAATTCATGTACGCTTTCGGTCCGCCCGGATGGAGTCATGACGGGAGTACTAAAACCGTCGCGCAGATGCGCCGTGAGTTGGTCGCCAGTCAGCATCCTGAACAGCAGGGCATCGCGATGCCCACCACTTCTGAATTTAAAACCGAAAAGACCTGATTATATCAGATTTCTTCTATTTGTTATTGCCTTTTCCTTTTCCCGAATGGCCTTTTTTGTTCCCCGGCGATTTTTTGGCACTATGTGAATGGTTATTCTTAGGTCCTTTATAACCGGGATGGCCTACTTTGCCGTTTCCCTTGCCATTATTTCCGATGTTTTTCTGCGGCTTGCCTTTGTATCCCTTTTTGTATTTTACCTTATGTGTGGCGAAAGATCTATAAGGATCGGCATGTGTAAATACGACTTTATAGCCGTTGTATAAATCATATTGGCGATACGCTAAAGGCAAACTGGAACTCCGAACCCACTTGGATTGCTTCAAATAAACATATTCCCTGCGACGAACATCGTAGTAAGTTTCAACATCCGGCAAGTAATAATATGTAGCATTGCTATATCCCGCGGGACCCCAAGAAGGTGCGGGTCCGGTGTTGATATTCACTGATACTTGTCCCTGCGCAGCCAATGAGAACAACAATAGCCCAACAATATATTTCACGAGTTTTTTCATAATCAAAATATTATATTCGTTGCAATGTATCATCAGCGCCCACAAAAGTATCCTCCTATTGGGAAAGTATTGGGAACATTTACAAAATATCGATATCGGATTGGTCAAAATGAGGGATATTCGTTAAATTCACGGGAATTTAAAAACCATGCCTCATGAATAGAAAAATACTATTGTTGCTCGTTTTGTTTTTTGGATTTAATTGCAACGCACAAGCGCCCGAAATTAGCGGAGACACCATGATGTGCCCATATACAAATGGTACGTCCTCAATTATAGGCGCGCTCCAGTATGACTCCTACCAGTGGTTTTACAAATACTGGTTCACAAGCGATGACTTCGAAGCGATCACCGGAGCCAATGGCCCATCCTTTACCTACGACTGGTACACATATGACCAGGCGCTGCTCAAAGTCGTGGTGACACTGAACGGGTCTACCTATGAATCAAATACTATTCAAATCGACAGCTATGCCTGGTCATCGATGTTTGTCATGTACGAACTTGGCGATAGTGCATATTTTGATTCGGATACCGAGACCATCATGCTTTGCAATGGTGCATCCTTCGAAATATCAATCAACGATCCGCCGTACGATTCTTCGATCACTTGGTACAAGGACGGCGTCGCGATTGCAGATGCGAATGATTCTTCATATCTGATTGCTCAAGCGGGAACATATCAGGTGAGTGCGGCGCCATCTTTTTGTCCGAATAGCCTTAGCAATTCACTCCCGATCTCTGTAGTTATCGATCCTAACTGCAGTTTACAAACGCCTGATGTTACTGCGGCACCAGTATCAATATACCCGAATCCGGCCATCGATAAAATTTCAATCGGTCATGGAAATCATATCCGGAATTATGAAATTATGGATATCGGAGGAAAATCTATACAATCCGGCGCTTTTGAAAACGGCCACTATCAAATTGACCTTAACGCAATCGAATCGGGAATCTATATTCTTAAGTTATCTGACGATCAGACTACATCAACCCACAAAATTATAAAACAGTAAGATCATATGGCTTTAGTTTTCGCATCGGCTAATATAAATAAAGTGGTGGAAATTCGTCAAATTTTACCCGATGATATTGAGTTGATGGATTTAACCGACATCGGATGCACCGAAGATATTCCCGAAACCGCATCGACCATCGAAGGAAACGCAATCCTGAAGGCGAATTATGTAACCCGGAAATTTGGTTTGGACTGCTTCGCCGATGATTCCGGATTAGAGGTAGATGCCTTAAACGGCGCACCCGGCGTGTATTCTGCCCGATTTGCCGGCGACCACAAAAATTCGGACGATAACATTTCAGAATTACTGCGGCAAATGGAGGGAAAAACCAACCGGGCCTGCCAATTTAAAACGGTGATTGCTCTTAATATTGACGGTGAGCAGCATCTTTTCACCGGAATAATTCGGGGTGAACTGACTTTAAATCGCACCGGCACAAGTGGTTTCGGTTATGACCCCATTTTCAAGCCCGACGATTACGACCTGACATTTGCCGAGATTCCCTTGGAACTAAAATCCAGAATCAGCCACCGTGGAAAGGCTGTTGCTGAACTTATGGAATTTTTACAAAATAGGTGAAGCGCCGGTATTTTCGCCAGTTCCTGCGCGATACATCTATCAAAATTGATCTAATCGACAACTTATCACCGTCCATTTAAAGTCAAAACTACCATTCCATAAAATAAAGTTCTGATTTTCAAACAGTAGCGATTAAATAATTCTGCATTTAGCATTAGTAATTACTATTTATTAAGCGTACTTTTGCAAAATATTTAAAATACTATATGAATAAATTTGAACAATTAGGATTGAGTGAGTCGCTACTGAGGGCGATTTTAGATCTAGGATTTGAGAATCCGACCGAAGTACAGGAAAAAGCGATTCCACTATTGTTGGAACAAGAAACAGACATGGTTGCGTTGGCCCAGACGGGGACAGGGAAAACAGCCGCATTTGGCTTCCCGCTTATCCAAAAGATTGACGCTACCAACAGAAATACTCAGGCGTTAATATTATCACCTACCCGCGAGCTTTGCTTGCAGATTACAAACGAAATCAAGAACTACTCGAAGTACGAAAAAGGCATCAACGTAGTAGCGGTTTACGGCGGGGCCAGCATTTCAGACCAGGCACGCGACATCAAAAGAGGTGCACAAATCATCGTTGCTACGCCAGGCCGTATGCAGGACATGATCAACCGAGGTTTGGTGAACATTTCCCAAATCAACTATTGCGTACTCGACGAAGCCGATGAGATGCTGAACATGGGCTTCTATGAAGACATCGTGAACATCCTTTCAACAACTCCGGACGAAAAATCGACATGGTTATTCTCGGCTACAATGCCGCAGGAAGTCGCACGTATCGCGAAACAATTCATGAGCGAACCGCTTGAAATTACTGTCGGCACCAAGAACTCCGGTTCTGCTACCGTATCGCACGAATTTTACCTGGTGAACGCCCGCGACCGTTATGAAGCTTTAAAGCGATTGGCCGATGCTAACCCCGACATTTTCTCGGTTGTATTTTGCCGTACGAAGCGTGACACGCAGGCAGTTGCCGAAAAACTGATTGAAGACGGATACAGTGCCGCTGCATTGCACGGTGATTTATCACAGGCGCAGCGCGATGGCGTTATGAAGTCATTCCGTGGCCGTCAAATCCAAATGCTTGTTGCAACCGATGTAGCCGCTCGCGGAATCGACGTTGATAACATCACTCACGTAGTTAATTACCAGCTGCCCGACGAAATCGAAACCTACAATCACCGATCAGGTCGTACAGGCCGCGCAGGAAAATTGGGTACTTCGATCGTAATCGTGACCAAAAGCGAATTGCGTAAGATTTCTTCTATCGAACGAATCATCAAACAGAAATTCGAGGAGAAAACGATTCCAAGCGGAATTGAAATCTGCGAAATCCAATTGCTTCACCTTGCCACAAAAATCAAGGATACTGAAGTTGACCACGAAATCGACAGCTATCTTCCGGCAATAACCAATGTTTTGGAAGATCTTTCTAAAGAAGAGCTTATCAAGAAAATGGTATCGGTTGAGTTTAACCGATTCATCAATTATTACAAGAAAACACGCGACCTTTCGTCTCAGGCGTCAGGTTCTGAGCGTCGTGATGACCGCGATGGTGCGCCACGCGACAATTCGGGTGCGGTTCGCTATTTCGTAAACATCGGTTCACGTGACAATTTCGACTGGATGTCTTTAAAAGACTTCCTGAAAGAAACTTTGGATCTTGGCCGTGATGATGTTTATAAAGTTGATGTAAAAGAAGGATTCTCATTTTTCAATACCGATGCTGAACATTCAGATAAAGTGATGGAAGTGCTTAACAACATCCAATTAGAAGGCCGACGCATCAACGTCGAAATTTCCAAGAATGACGGCGGCGGACGACGTGACCACAACGGTCGCGGATCGGCTGGCGGTTTTGGCGGAAGAACATCGGCTCCGCGTCGTGAGGGCAATTTCGCACCTCGTCGCGAAGGCGGATTCAGAAGCGAACGATTTTCAGCGCCACGTGAAGGTGGTTTCCGCAGCGCGTCGCCACGTCGTGAAGGCGGATTTACATCCGATCGTCCGGCGCGTGAAGGTTCTCCACAGCGAGTTCCACGCCGCTCGGAAAGCTTCGGCGATGCGCCAAAAGCCAAAAGGCCACGGAAGAGCTAAACGCTTCTGTTAATTTTGATTAAATTATAAAGGAGACTGCAAATTATCTTACTGCGTTTTAGTACTTTTAGTGCTTTAAAACCAAACATGAGATATTTTGCGGTCTTCTTTTTTTTATTGCTTACCACAATAGTAATTGGCCAAAATTCTACCACCGCACAAAAAATTTCCGGAAAAATCGTTAATGACGATACCACGCTGCCTGTGGGTAATGTCAACATCGTAAATTTGAATAAGGTTAAAGGAAGCGTTTCTGACGAAAACGGACTTTTTGAAATTGAAGCCACGGTCAATGATACCCTCCACTTCTCCTCCATCGGTTTCCAAACCATTCGGGTTCGGGTGACCAACGACTGGATCAAAAACGGCACCTCTCAAATTCGGCTTACCGAAAAAGCAATCGCACTCGAGGAAGTTAGCATTCAATCCTATCGACTTACGGGATATCTTGAAGTCGATTCCAAGTTAATACCGATTCGCGAAAATTTCCGCTATAGCATTTCAGGACTTGCCCATGGCTACGAAGCCGGCGAATATTCCCCGGGCGCTTTCGGAAATGTGTTGGGTTCGATTTTCAACCCTGCCGACATGCTGTATAATTTCTTCGGAAAGAAGCCGCGCGAACTCGAAAAAATCAAGAAGATGAAAAAGGACAAAAACATCCGCAATCTTCTTGAATCAAAATACGATCGGGAAACAATTGCCGCACTTTTAGGTATCGACAAAAGCGAAATCAACGAAATACTGGCACGTTGCAACTACTCGGAATCATTTGCCCAGACAGCCAATGATCTGCAAATTATGGATGCGATTTCAGGCTGTTACGAGGAATATAAAATCCTGAGTAAAAAATAGCATTCTTTCACTAAAGAAATTTCGGGAAAATCTTATTTGCCAAAATAGCGCGCTTCGATCCGCTTGATATCCTTAATGGAATTTCGCGCCCATTCCAGACGTTTTTCCAACATTTCCTCTTCCG
>JADMKR010000174.1:5865-10942 GCA_015478765.1 Flavobacterium sp. | reverse complement strand
CTTCCGATAAATGCCAATTGATATCCGACCGACGCAATCGGTTGGTGATATCCTGTAATATGATCGCAGCAGAAACCGATATGTTCAGGCTTTCGGTAAAACCCACCATCGGAATTTTCAGAAAACCGTCGGCTTGTGCCAAAACCTCATCCGACAATCCGTTGCGCTCGGTACCGAAAAACAAAGCGGCCGGCTGTGAAATGTCGAAATCCTCCAGCAAACAGTCATTTTCATGCGGCGTCGTAGCAATAATGCGATAACCTTTCTCCTTAACAGAGGCAAGACAATCGGTCATTGTATCAAATCGGTTGATATCGACCCACTTCTGGGCGCCCATGGCAATTTCTTTATCGATTTTCTTTCCGTACTTTTCCTCGACAACATTCAATTGCTGAATTCCAAAAACTTCGCAACTTCGCATCACCGCGCTGGTATTGTGCAACTGAAACACGTCTTCCATCGCCACAGTAAAATGATTGGTGCGCTGCCGAAGCACAGTTTCGAAACGCGCTTTCCGCTGATCGGTCAAAAAACCTTCGAGATAATTCAGATACGGGAGGTTGGTCATAAAAATGTTTTGGCTAAAATAATAATAAAGATTAGCTTTAAACTAAACTTCTCATACATTAAAATGAAGAAAAATCTTGTCATTTTGTCGGGTGCGGGAATCAGCGCTGAAAGCGGAATCAAAACTTTTCGCGATGCCGGAGGTCTGTGGGAAGGTCATGATGTGATGGAAGTCGCGTCGTTTGACGGCTGGCTCCGCAACCCCGAACTCGTCATGGATTTTTACAATCAGCGGCGCAGGCAACTGCATCAGGTTTCGCCCAACGCAGGCCACTTTGCGATCGCAGCGCTGGAAGAAGAGTTTAACGTTCAGTTAATCACCCAAAATGTAGACAACCTCCACGAGAAAGCCGGCAGCACAAACGTACTCCACCTACATGGCGAATTGCTGAAAGCACGAAGTACGACGAATCCTGGTTATATAGTAGACTGGGAACACGATTTGCATTTTGGCGATACAGATAATGCCGGAAATCAATTGCGTCCACACATTGTTTGGTTTGGCGAAGAAATCCCATTATTGGAGGACGCAGTCGAAATAACGCAGAAGGCCGATATTTTTATCGTGGTGGGAACATCGCTCCAAGTGTATCCCGCGGCAGGGCTGATTCAATTTACCAATCGGCATGTTCCCGTGTTTTACATCGATCCGAATCCGGCGCCTATATTAAATCTTCCTAATCCGATCACCGTTATTGCCGAACCGGCATCGGTCGGCATGCCAATTCTGGCACAGAAATTAAATCAGCTGAAATAGCGCAAATTGCCGCAAAACTGCCACATTAATAAATTCGATTTCTTTCATTTCTGATGCTTTAAAGTTATCTTTGCTTTCATCGCCAAAACACCTTACAATGCAACAATTAACCGAGCTGAATGCCGTTTCACCCATAGATGGGAGGTATAGAAATAAAACCAAATCGCTATCGGCTTACTTCTCTGAACAGGCACTGATTAAATATCGGGTACTGATAGAAGTCGAATATTTCATCGCTCTTTGTGAAATTCCGCTTAGCCAGCTCCACGGTGCCGATCAATCTAAATTTGAATCGCTTCGCGACCTTTACAGAAATTTCTCTGCCGAAGATGCGCAGCAAATCAAAGACATCGAGAAAACCACGAATCACGACGTAAAAGCCGTTGAATATTTCATCAAAAGTGCATTTGACCAACTTAGCCTGTCCGATTACAAAGAGTTTATCCACTTCGGATTGACTTCGCAGGACATCAACAACACCGCCATTCCGCTTTCTGCTAAAGAAGCCTTCCAGGATATTTACCTGAAATCGCTTGTCGAACTTATCGCAAAACTGAAAGACCTCAGCATCGAATGGAAAGATATTCCTATGCTGGCGCGCACACATGGCCAGCCGGCCTCTCCTACCCGACTTGGAAAAGAATTTGGCGTTTTTGTCGAACGGCTTGAGGAGCAAATGCGTTTGCTTTTCAATATTCCGTTTGCTGCGAAATTTGGCGGCGCCACTGGAAATTATAATGCCCATCACGTGGCATTCCCTGATATTGACTGGCGGAAATTTGGAGGTGATTTCGTAGGATCATTAGGTCTACACCATTCCTTCCCAACAACACAAATTGAACATTACGATCATTTTGCCGCGTTTTTCGACGCGTTAAAACGGATTAACACCATCATCATCGATCTCGACCGCGATATTTGGACGTATGTATCAATGGATTATTTCAAACAGAAAATTAAAGCTGGTGAAATCGGATCGTCGGCTATGCCACATAAAGTAAACCCGATCGACTTTGAAAATTCAGAAGGTAATCTCGGGATTGCCAATGCGATTTTCGAACATCTATCGGCTAAACTTCCTTTATCCCGACTCCAACGCGATTTAACCGACAGTACCGTTTTGCGCAATATTGGCGTGCCTATTGGCCACACGTTGATCGGTTTCGAAGCCACCCTGAAGGGATTGAATAAGTTGTTGCTGAATCAGGATAAATTTGCCGAAGATCTCGAAAAAAACTGGGCGGTTGTTGCCGAAGCTATTCAAACGATCCTCCGCCGCGAAGGTTATCCGAATCCGTATGAGGCGCTTAAAGGACTAACGCGCACCAACACCACCATAGACAAAACTGCCATTCATAACTTCATTGAATCGCTGGATGTGAGCACCGCTATAAAATCGGAGTTGTTGAAAATCACGCCGGCAAATTATTTGGGGATTTAACAACCAACTTACAACTGCAGTTCGTTTTAAAATAAAAATCCCCGGAAATGCAATAGCGCTTCCGGGGTTTTTAAAATGTTCCTGATTTATCTTGAATAATTTGGTGATTCCTTGGTGATGGTAACATTGTGCGGATGGCTTTCGGTAATCCCACTCGAAGTAATCCGGACAAACCGTCCATTTTCCTGCAGCGACGGTATATCTTTCGCGCCGCAGTAACCCATACCTGCTCGCAATCCGCCGATGAACTGTTGCATGCTTTCATCCAGTTCGCCTTTATACGGCACCCGGCCTACAATTCCTTCCGGCACCAATTTTTTGATATCGTCTTCAACATCCTGAAAATATCTGTCTTTCGATCCTTCTTTCATGGCTTCCACCGATCCCATGCCTCGATACGATTTGAACTTCCTTCCTTCGAAAATGATCGTCTCTCCGGGAGATTCTTTAGTCCCGGCCAATAAGGACCCCAGCATCACGCTGTCGGCTCCTGCTGCGATTGCTTTAGGGATATCGCCTGTATATCGAATTCCGCCATCGGCAATTACGGGAACTCCCGAACCTTTCAACGCTGCAGCAACCTCAAGAACCGCCGAAAATTGTGGGAATCCAACACCTGCCACAACCCGCGTCGTGCAAATAGATCCGGGTCCGATTCCGACTTTTACGCCGTCGGCACCATTTTCAACCAAATATTTGGCAGCTTCCGGTGTTGCGATATTGCCGACAATCACATCAACTTCGGGAAATTTACTTTTGACCTTTTTCAGCACATCGACCACGCCTTTCGTATGCCCGTGTGCGGTGTCTATTATAATTGCGTCGACTCCTGCATTAACCAATGCTTCCGCCCTTTCGACTGCGTCACCTGTCACGCCAATAGCGGCCGCCACTCGAAGTCGGCCGAACGAATCTTTGTTAGCAATTGGTTTCTGCGTCAGTTTTGTAATATCTCTGAAAGTTATCAATCCGACGAGCTTATTATCAGAATTAACTACGGGAAGTTTTTCAATCTTGTGTCCTTGCAGAATAACCTCAGCCTCCTGCAATGATGTTCCTTCGGCAACAGTAACCAGGTTTGTGGAAGTCATAACCTCAACTATCGCGCGCGCGTTATTTCTCTCAAATCGCAGATCGCGATTGGTTACAATGCCGTTGAGTTTCTGATCCTGATCTACAATCGGAATTCCGCCAATCCCGTACTCCTTCATTGCGTTTTTAGCATCGCCCACCGTAGCTGTTAAGGGCAATGTCACCGGATCGATGATCATCCCCGACTCGGCGCGCTTTACCTTTCTGACTTTGGCTGCTTGTTGCTCGATGGTCATGTTTTTGTGCAAAACGCCGATTCCGCCTTCCTGTGCCATCGCAATTGCCATGGAACTTTCGGTTACCGTATCCATTGCTGCGGATACGATCGGAACGTTTAATTTGATATTTCGGGAAAATCGCGATTGGATACTTACTTCGCGCGGCAGCACTTCAGAATAATTCGGGACCAATAGGACATCGTCGTACGTTAATCCTTCACCTATAATCTTGGAATTGTGTGCGATCATTGCAATTTGTAGTTGTAGTTAAATTGCGTGCAAATATACGCAAACATGCCGACAACTATCAGAAAGCCATAATAAAAATATCGGTTGCAGGGAATTTTACTAATGATAAGCCCCAAATAATTTGGTCGCCTCGTTATAAGCGCTTTCAAAGCTCATTGGGCTGGTACCTGTGAAAGCTTTTTGAGTGGTCATATAAGACAGTAATTTCTCTGTTGGCATATTGCCCGTCAGTTCATCTTTGGCCATTGGGCATCCGCCGAATCCTTGAATGGCACCGTCAAACCTTCGGCAGCCTGCTTTATAAGCGGCATCGGTTTTATCGAACCAGTCGGATGGTGTTGTGTGCAGATGCGCTCCAAATTCAATATTTGGATATTGCGGAATCAGATTTGAAAACAGGTAATCGATCACCTCACGGGTGGAACTTCCTACCGTATCGGATAATGACAGAATTTTAACACCCATGCCCGACAACTTTTCGGTCCACGATGCGACTATATCCACATTCCAGGGATCGCCATATGGATTCCCGAACCCCATCGATAGATAGGCTACTACCTCCTTATTGGTCCGCCCCGCAATGTCCAGGATTTCGGCCAGGGTTATCAACGACTCGGCTATGGTTTTATGGGTGTTCCTCATTTGGAAATTTTCCGAAATTGAGAACGGATATCCAAGATATTGTATCTCCGGATGAAGACTTGCAATTTCAGCACCCTTTGTATTCGCGATGATAGCAAGAAGTTTAGTATT
>JADMKR010000174.1:0-5855 GCA_015478765.1 Flavobacterium sp. | reverse complement strand
GTATTGGTTTGCGATAAATCGAGCGCACTCAATACCTGGGCAGTATCCTGCATTTGCGGAATTGCCTTTGGCGAAACAAAGCTTCCAAAATCGAGCGTGTCAAATCCGACCCGAAGCAACGATTGTATGTAGGAAATCTTAACTTCTGTAGGAATGAAGGTCTTGATGCCCTGCATTGCGTCACGCGGACACTCGATTATCTTTACTTGCTCCATGAGCCAAAGATAAAAAAGTATTGCCGGATTTAAAATCTGATTTACTAATATGATTATTACTAAAAACGGTAATAATGGTAAATATTACCAAAACACGTAATAAAACGTTTTATTACCAAATACGGTAATATTAAAATAGTTTTTATATATTTGATTTATGAAAGCAATAATTGTAGGTGACATCATCAATTCCACCGAAGTCGCACCAACACTTTGGATGGACTCGCTCAAAGCGGTCCTTTCGGGATATGGCCAAACTCCTGTGTCCTGGCAAATTTACCGCGGTGATGAATTTCAGTTGGCTGTAAAGCCGAACCAGGCGATTATCGCTGTCATACGCATAAAAGCCGCCATGCGAAGTTTAAAACTTGATGTCAGGCTGAGCATTGGCATTGGAGAGATCACCTACGAAGCTCCCAAAATTACAGAAAGCAACGGTCCGGTATTCGTACGCGCCGGCCAGCTTTTTGAAACACTGCGTCAGCGAAAGCTTTCATTGGCAATTGATACAGGCACTCCTGAGCTCAATCTGCAACTGAATTTATTTCTCCGATTTGCAGTTTCGGTGATGGAAGGCTGGCTTCCGCAATCGGCTGAATATGTAACCGCACGACTACAAAATCCGAACCTGTCGCAAGAGGAAATAGGGAATCTTCTGGGAATTAACCAAGCGGCTGTAAGCAGGCGGCACACGCGATCGCAACTCGATCTGATTCTTGACCTGGACCAATATTACCGTCAACAAATACAACATCTCTCATGATACTATTTGTAAAACTCCTACTTGCCCATCTACTTGGCGATTTCCTGTTACAGCCCAATTCATGGGTAACCGACAAAGAACTCCGCAAACATCGCAGCGTGTATCTGTATTTACATATCGTTTTGCACGGACTCCTGGCATGGGCACTCGTTGGCGAAGGATTCGGGTGGTATGCGATAATTATTGCGGTAATTCACGGTGCGATAGACTTGCTGAAACTCCATTTTCAAACCTTGGCGAATAAGCGTACATGGTTCCTGGCCGATCAAATCCTTCATCTGATCACACTGATAATCATAGTGCTGATCTACACTAATACCGACCTGAGAACTTTGGATGTGAGTGTCTGGTTATGGACAATAGGCACCGGCGTTCTTTTCCTCACTACTCCGACTTCGATATTAATTAAAATACTGATCTCGAAATGGACGCCCAATCAAAATGATACCGGCGAAGATTTACAAAATGCCGGCAAATACATTGGAATCCTGGAACGACTGTTTGTATTCGGATTTATTGTGGGCGGACAATTTACCGCAATTGGTTTTCTGCTTGCCGCAAAGTCGATTTTCCGATTTGGGGATCTCACGCAGGCTCGCGATCGGAAACTTACCGAATATGTATTGATTGGGACATTTCTGAGTTTCGGGATCGCAATCGTTACGGGGTTACTCGCACGTTACGTTTTAATGGAATCTGCTACAATCGTTTTAGCAGCTGTTTATTAATTTCTTTGACCAATTGCGGACCTTCGTAAATAAAGCCGGTGTATAATTGGATCAGTGCCGCACCCGCCTCAATTTTCTCCATTGCGTCGTTTGCCGAATGTATTCCTCCCACGCCGATGATGGGAAAGGCACCATTACTTTTTTGTGATAAAAACCGAATAACCTCGGTAGATCTTTGACGAAGAGGCTTTCCTGACAGCCCTCCGGCTTCCTTTTTATTTTCGGATGATAGTCGGTCGCGTGCAATAGTGGTATTGGTTGCAATCACTCCGGCGATACGCGTTTCGTTGACGATATCGATAATATCCAGCAATTGTTCGTTGGTAAGATCGGGTGCGATTTTTAGCAGGATGGGTTTGGGTGCCGATTTGGCGTTGTTCCGATGTTGCAATGTTTTCAGCAATGCGGTGAGCGGTTCTTTTTCCTGGAGCTCGCGCAGGTTGGGCGTATTAGGCGAACTGACATTGACCACAAAATAATCGACAACATCGAACAGGGCATCGAAACAAATTATATAATCGGTTACCGCATCGTGATTATCGGTGATTTTATTTTTCCCGATATTTCCGCCGATGAGCACGTTTTTAT
Organism: Flavobacterium sp.; assembly: GCA_015478765.1. GTDB lineage: Bacteria > Bacteroidota > Bacteroidia > Flavobacteriales > Flavobacteriaceae > Flavobacterium. Next base: position 3,561 of record JADMKR010000174.1, on the reverse strand, counting down.
TTTTTTTGAGCCGCTCTACGGCATCCACCACGCCACCGTTGTTGAATCCCATTCTATTGATAATAGCTGAATCTTCTTTTAGGCGAAACAATCTTTTCTTCGGATTTCCGGCCTGCGGTTTTGGTGTCAGCGTCCCGATTTCGATAAAACCGAAACCAAAGTTCGATAGTTCGTTGTACAGTCGGGCGTCTTTATCGAAACCCGCTGCCAATCCGACGCGGTTTTTAAATTTCAACCCAAATACTTCCACTTCCAACCTTTTATCATTAACTGCATACAAACTCCGAAACAACGCCGGGAATCCAGGTATACGCGACAAAAACCGAATTGCCGAAAATGTGAAATAGTGTACTTTTTCGGGATCGAAACAGAATAATATTGGGCGAATGAGGATTTTGTACATGGATGTTGTTTGGATGCAAAGTTAGCTAATTTGGAAATCTCGAAATTAGGTAATTTAAAAATTTACCATCGGTCTGTGGGGACTGCAGCCACCGTGGAAACGTACTCGTTCGCGTTCCGGGTGGAACTTGGGAAATTGGCTACCGGATTTTTCCCCTCACCTCACATCTCTAGCCCTGATGGCAGCGGCATCCTTTAACCGGCGTCTTTAGACGGTTAAAGATAAAGCGTACAGCAGGTTATAGCTCCCAAAAAAGAACAACCTGGCAAGTTTCTTTTTTTTGTATATTCGTTACGTATAAGCCAAAATCATCGTTATATGCCTGTAATTGAAGCTCCTATAGTCACCTTAAACCGATGTGTGCATCGCGGCCAGGACGTTATCAGCATTTCATTTTCCAAAAATACGGTTCTTTCGCGCGCGGTCCCGAGCGAATTGGGCGCGACGTGGAGTTCGACCAAGACTTTCTGGTGGGTTCCCTATTCGGATGCAAACCGTAAAAGGGTGAAAGATGTTCTGAGTTTGTTTGCGATTGTGGACACATCGGCAATCAGCAGGGCAGATGAACGGATTCGGGTGAACATGGAGCATGTTGTCTTACCCGTAAGTGAGGTTGAGCGGCTGGGAAAATTCCGAAAATTCCTGCAAACCAAGCGTTACAGCGAATCGACTGTGGAAACTTATATGAGTCTGGCAACTTTTTTTTGCAAGTATTTGGAGAAGCGTAAGGCAACTGTTAGTCCGATGATCGTTTCGCGCTTCAACTATGAATTCATTGTTTTGCCACAAAAATCAATTTCATACCAGAATCAGGCGATCAATGCGGTGAAGCAGTATTTGGAATATTGCGGGGTGACGATTGAGTTTGATGAATTGGAGCGGCCGAAGAAAGAAAAGAAACTGCCGGTAATTTTGAGCATGAGTGAAGTTCGCGATATAATTCGCCACGCTGGAAGTTTAAAGCATCGGGCGATGTTGATCATGATTTATTCGGGCGGATTCAGAATCAGTGAGTTGATAAATTTAAAATTGACCGATGTTGACAGTGCGCGAATGCTGATACATGTTCGCAGCGCCAAAGGAAAAAAGGACCGATACACCTTGTTATCGCAGAAGGCATTAACGATTTTGCGTGAATATTTTATCGTGTATGCCCCGAAGAAGTATCTATTTGAGGGTGTTCCGGGAAAACCTTATTCGGCCAGGACGGCGCAGTATGTGTTGAAGCATGCGGCGGCGAGTGCGGGAATCAGAAAGAAGATTACGTTGCACAGTTTACGTCACAGTTTTGCGACTCACTTATTGGAGAACGGCACGGACATACGGTATATCCAAACATTATTGGGTCATAGCAGTCCGAAGACCACAATGATTTACACACATGTAAGTCAGGCTCATGTCCAGAACATCCGCAATCCATTTGACATAGAATAATTTAAAATATGCTACCATAATAAATATTATATTGCAAGCAATTAACCGATAATATCCCATTCACTACCTTTAGCCCCCCGCTTTGACATAAACAGGGGATATTTTTAGCCGGGATATATAAGTTACCAGTAATTGTAAAGAACGACACGAAACAAATGACAACAGAAAGACCATTCATATTTTATTCACTTCCAAAAAGTAGAACAACGCAACAAATTATTGGAGGAAGAAAAATTGAAAAAGCTTGGGAAAATGTTTGTTCATTTATAACAAACTGTACTGACACTAATCCAGAATTGCCTACGAAAATTTCATTGACTGCCTATTCCGCATTCCAAGGCGATCCGAATCCTGAAATAGCAGACAAAATTATTCAAGAAACAAAACGCCTTTTTGATAATGGAGATACCAATCCAGTATCTTGGGCTTATCCAAGCGGCATTCCTGACAAACAAACAAAAACAGAGTGGAATATTGAACAACGAGACATACAGAAGGCAATTGACTATCTTGTAAAAGGGCAACCTTGGCCAAGATTTACTTTTGGACCAGTTGAATTGCTGGTCATATATAATTTTAAATTAATCGATCCAATAACAAAAATTGAACTTCCAAACCAAGAGGAAAAATCAAGTTTAATGATTTGGCTTTCGAGAAATTGTGTTTGTAGCGCGGATTTATATTTCCCGTTTGAAGAAGCAAACGATAACTTCAATAAAACAGTCCAAAATTTAACTCCCTTTCTTCCCTTTAAACTTGAAGAAAAATATTTTCGTCTTGGAAAACTCAACAAAAGCAAAACCCAATATAGTTTCACTAAACTTAAATCTTAATAATTGTATTAGCAAACAACTACTGGTAACCGCCGCTAACCAAAATTGCCGAGTTTTCGTTAGCCGGAAGTTGTAATTTCACGAAGAAACATTATCTTGGCAGAGAGAACTCTGTCCGCTTTCACCGGCAACTTCGGTTAGCGGCCAAACGTTAGCGGTCAGCATAAAGATAACGAACCCAATCAACAACAAGTCAAATATGCAGAAAATCGAAATACCTCTAAGCAAATTAAAATTGCTTTTTAGCATCGGGGGAGCAACTCTATTTGTAGTTCTAGGATTTCATCTTCTCACTACGATTGCAGATCGATCTCGATATGACCCTAACTTTATAAAAGCTTTAGGTATAATAACTATAATATTTTTTGGGGCTGCAGGTATCTACGGTGTCATAAAACTTTTCGACAAAGGAATGGGGCTAATTATTGACGATATTGGGATTATTGACAATACGAATGCTTCAAGCGTTGGGCTAATAAAATGGTCGGAAATAACAGAGATCAGAGTCATAAAAGTAAAGTCAACAAAAATTTTACTTATTTACACAAGCGACCCTAACAATTTTTTGCGAAAAGTGAGCGGTATTAAACGTAAACTTATGAAAGGTAATATGAAAATGTACGGAACACCATTATCAATTACTTCGACGGCAATAAGATATGATTTTAACGATTTAGAAAAAACTCTGAATGATCGATTAATGACATATAGGAAAATGCCGAACCGCTAACCCGGGCTACTGGCCATGGCTGGATTTTCGTATCAAGAAGTTTGTTTTTCCATTTATAATTTTAACTTGCGGAGAATACGCAGGTGACCAAGTCGCCACGAGCCAGTAGCCCCAGCCGTTAGCAACTACCGTCGCAGCGCGCGCCAAGAATCCAAATCCGA
>JADMKR010000173.1 GCA_015478765.1 Flavobacterium sp. | reverse complement strand
CCCCAGCCCGATGTTTCGGTAAGTAGGACATCGTGTTTTTCCTTTACGCCATAAACGCCAAATTCAGTTTGAAAAACGGTTTGCCCAACCGAGAAAGCCGACATTGACCGGCCCGGCCGATTGGAGTTGATGACATCGGTATATTGAGAAAAAGCTGTTGAACAGAATAGTACGAAAAAGGCGGAAATGATTTTTTTGGGTAGATTCATGCGCGTGGTTTTGGCAGATTTGTATTATCCAAATGTACCATTTTTTATTATTTATTTAAGATGCATTATCCGTTTTTCCGCGCGTCTTTTAGTAATTTTGGGCAAAATTATCTGCTATGGAGACCGCGTCTTTCAACGGGTTTATTAAAACGCTTTTTTTTATTATCGTCTTTTGGTATTTGTTTAAATTCCTGGCGCGTATCTTCCTGCCGATACTTCTTAAAAAGGCGGTGCACAAAGCCAGCCGCAATTTTCAACAGCAACACTCGCAACCATTCCGGCAAAATAACAGTGGCGAGGTCCATATCGATACTTCCAAAGCACCGCGTTCTAAAGAGAAAAAGAAGGTGGGGGAATATGTGGACTACGAAGAACTTGATTAAAATTTCAGCATCGCATCCGTAGTTACGGATGCTTTTTTTTAGCTACTTTTGGTTTTTTATCACTGAATGCTTCTTATGAAACAATACGCCCGGCTTTACCCGCACCTGTTGGCCATATTTGGTTTTATCATCATTTCTTTAGTTTATTTCTATCCTGTTTTGCAGGGAAAAAAAATCCAGCAATCAGACATTGCACAATATATTGGGATGGCCAAGGAACAGAACGATTTCCGGGCTGCTGAAGACACCGAACCGTACTGGACAAATTCTGCCTTTGGAGGCATGCCTACCTATCAGTTAGGGGCCATGTACCCGCACAATTATATCAAGAAGTTGGATACAGCATTGCGATTTTTGCCGCGGCCGGCCGACTACCTTTTCCTGTACTTCATTGGTTTTTACGGATTGATGCTGGTGCTGCGGATTCCGCCACTTAAAGCATTTTTCGGCGCCCTTGCTTTCGGATTTTCGACCTATATGATTATTATTTTAGGTGTTGGACATAATGCCAAAGCTCATGCAATAGCCTATATGCCGTTGGTCGTGGCAGGCGTCATCATGGTTTTCAGGCGTAATTATTTATGGGGTGGACTGCTGACATTGTTCGCAGCGGCACTGGAGATCAGTGCCAATCACTTTCAGATGACCTACTATTTATTGATACTTCTGTTGGCAATTTCGATATTCTTCATCTACAAATATGTAAAGCTCAAAGATTTCAAAACACTTGGATATGCAGCGGCGACATTTGTCATTGCGGGAATTTTGGCGGTGGGCGCCAATGCATCGAATCTGCTCGCAACAGCCGAGTACGCCGACTTCAGTATTCGTGGCAAAAGTGAACTCTCGTTTAAACCCGATGGTTCGCCCAATGATACATCCGCTTCAATGGATTATGATTACATAACCGAATATAGTTACGGAATTGCCGAAAGTTTCAATTTGATCGCGCCGCGACTTTTCGGAGGGTCAAACAGTGAAGCGCTGACAACCGACAGCCGGGTATATGAATTTATGATCAATCAGGGAGTGCCTGATAATTATGCAAAAGATGCTATCACGTCAATGCCAACCTATTGGGGCGATCAGCCAATCGTGGCGGCGCCGGCTTATATTGGTGCCGTAGTTTTCTTCCTTGCGATAGTGGCATTATATTTTGATAAACGGAAAATTAAATACGCGTTTCTCGCGGGTGCATTGATTTCGCTCATGTTATCGTGGGGAAAGAATTTTCCTGTATTAACCGACTTTTTTATCGACAATGTGCCTTTATATGATAAATTTCGTGCCGTATCGTCGATTCAGGTAGTCCTCGAACTGTGTGTGCCGGTATTGGCTATTATGGGCTTGCAAACTTTTATGGCGATGCCAAAAGAAGATCGCCTCAAGTCGCTGTATAAAGTAATGGGGATGGTTTTAGGGTTAATTGCATTGCTGTTTCTTTTTAAAAGCCAATTTTCATTTGCGGGAAGCAACGATGGTTATTTCGTCGAAAGTTACGGACCCGAATTTGTCGATGCGTTAAAAGCTGATCGCAGGAGTTTATATTCGGCCGATTTACTTCGATCGGCGTTCCTGATCCTGCTTGCATCGGCGGCCTTGTGGATGTATTCCAAAGCCAAACTGTCGCAACTACGGACCGTTATTGCCGTAGGTATCATTATGGTAGGCGATTTGTTCTTCATTGCCAAAAACTATGTCGACAGCAGCGCGTTTGTAAATGCACGGACAGTAGATGTACCGTTTGCACCAACGCCGGCCGACTTGCAGATTATGGAAGATGACGGGCATTATCGCGTCTTTGAAGCGAGTGCGATTCACAATGCACGGACATCCTATTTCCACAATTCGTTGTCGGGTTACAGTGCCGTCCGACCACGACGAATGGACGAGCTGATCAACTATCAGATTGCGCGAAATAACATTGAAGTGTTCAATATGCTGAATACCAAATATGTGATTCAAAGTGATGAAAAGGGCCAGCCGTTTCCAATCATTAATCCGGATGCCAACGGTAATGCGTGGTTTGTCAGCCAGGTGAAAGCGGTTGAATCGGCCGATGCTGAAATGATTGCTTTGGACAGCCTCGATACACGAAATGTAGCGGTGGTCAACGTATCTGAATTTGGCCAATACGTTCCTAAACGTACTTTTAACGCCGACAGCCTTTCAGCAAAAATCGAATTGGAGATCGTTAAACCGAACTATCTAAAATATACTACTGTAAATCCCAATGATGGCCTGGCGGTATTTTCCGAGATATATTACCCAGAAGGCTGGAATGCCTACATTGACGGACAGCAGACCGATCATTTCCGGGCGGATTATGTGCTTCGGGCAATGATGATACCTTCAGGACAGCATACTATCGAATTTAAATTCGAGCCGCAAGTAATTAAGACCGGCGGAACATTGGCACTAATCAGCACGCTGCTCATATTATTGTTGCTGGCTGCAGCCATTTACTGGTCGGTGCGTAAGCAAAATCACGAAAATCCACGATGAAAAAAGTGCTGATCATCACGTATTATTGGCCCCCGGCAGGTGGTCCCGGCGTACAGCGATGGTTAAAATTCGTAAAATATCTCCCGGAATTTGGTTGGGAACCTGTGGTTTTTATTCCTGAAAATCCGAGTTATCCTATTGTGGACGAGACTTTGGAAAGTGGAGTTTCAGACGAGTTGAAAGTTATTAAAACTAAAATTCTGG
>JADMKR010000172.1 GCA_015478765.1 Flavobacterium sp. | reverse complement strand
ACTTCCCGCCAGGAAAATGCTTCCGGTTTTATCGACTATCATCGCTTCGTCGCTCATAATAGGAAGGTAGGCACCGCCGGCAACGCAACTGCCCATAACCGCAGAAATTTGCGTGATCCCCATGCTGCTCATAAGGGCATTGTTTCGAAAGATGCGGCCAAAATGTTCTTTGTCCGGAAAAATCTCATCCTGTAGCGGAAGGAAAACGCCGGCGCTGTCGACAAGATAAATTATGGGCAACCGATTTTCCATTGCGATCTCCTGCGCACGTAGGTTTTTCTTGGCAGTAATGGGAAACCAGGCTCCTGCTTTGACAGTCGCATCATTGGCAACAACCACGCACTGCTTTCCTTTAATATATCCGATCTTCACTACGACGCCTGCTGAGGGACAACCGCCATGTTCGGCATACATGCCTTCGCCTGCAAAAGCCGCTATTTCAATATTGTTTGCTTTGGGGTCAAGAAGATAATCGATCCGTTCGCGGGCGGTCATTTTACCTTCGGCATGTAATTTTTCGATTCTTTTCTTGCCGCCGCCAAGTTTTACGGTTGCTCTGCGGTTCTTAAGTTCAGATAAAAGTAATTTGTTATGATCTTCGTTCTTATTGAAGTTTATGTCCATAAAGTGATTGTCTTAGTATTTGGTCAGATTTGCGTGCTAAAATACGAAATCGTTTGCAAAGGTTGAGCCTCGGCGTATATTCATAGTACTAAAAAAGGGAGAACCGATATGGAACTCCCTTTTCATTTTCTTTGAATCAATTGAAATTAAAATCCAAGGAATATCCCGATATCTCGTTTAATGCCTTCATTCACTGCTGCAGCCAGTAATAACGATATTACCAACCCAATCGTTGCATATAGGAAATCCTTGCCAATCATTCGCATTGCTTTCTTCTTATGCTTTTTACCTTTTTTGATACGCGCCAGGTTGATGGCAATTTCACGTCCGCCAATCAATCCCAGAAAGACCCACGTGGTACTCATGGGAACCGTAGAAATAAATAATTTGTAAATCAGGATCAGAGCGTAAGATAAGTCGATCAAAGTAGCTGCGCGCACGTCGGAAATGCGGACTTTTTCACTTACGACCTGCTGGATTTTATCACCTCGTAATTTGAATAACAATCCGAGACCGAGAAAAATCACCAGTGCGAAAATGATAAATTGTGTCAGATCAAGTCGTCGGGGAAGGAAAACGGCGATGTTTGCACCGTCCTGCATTACCCAAACACCCCATAGGAGTCCGCTAACGGCCCATTGTGCAACATTCCATCCGGGTGCAATCGAACGGCTTTTGAACTTTTTCCGAATGTAATTATAGCCATAGAACCAGATCAACGCCGATACAACGAAAGCGATCAGGTAACCGGAGACGCTTTTAGTAACCATACTGATGATCCCATCCGATGACGAACTGAAAACACTCAGCATAAGGAATGTTGTAGAAACCGGCATTTTTAATCGGGTAAGGATCAACAAAACCAAAGGCGCCATCAACATGAAAAACGAAAAATTCTCGGGATGCGGATACTTGCTGTTTCCTTCGGAATCCAACAATCGTTGATAAGTCACGTCACCGTCAAAATAAATGAAACTAAAGGTCACTACTGCCAAAAAAATCGTTCCTACGAACAACCAAAGCCAGTACCATTTTCGCGCTTTGTTACTTTCGATAAACGTACCCAGAGACTGAATGCTATCATTGGAGACGGTTGCATAAGCAGCTGTCATGAACCCGATCCACATCGCAATCTGCGGCTGATTGTAAAATACGGCGCTCAGGATAAAAATGGTCGAAATGATGATAAGGAAAATCCTTTCGTTGGAAAATCGCTCAATCAAACCCAATGGAGGAATCGATTTCTTTTTGTATTTCATTTTCATAAAAGGTAGTATAAAAAACGTTGCAAAGATATTAACTTAATGTAGGGCAGTGGGATTCGTATTTTAATATATTGTTATCAAATTGAAAATTAAGAGCGTGTTTGTAATTACTTCCTAATCTTCTCATTCCTACGTAATTTCAGCTTAATGCGAGATCAACACGCCGCCGGCGGGCATTTGCATTTTTCATATGACAAAAGCCTTCGTTAATATTTTCTTAATCTTTTGGTAACATATAACTTCTACATTTGCCTAAACAAAACTTCCATGACAGTAAATGATTTTTTCCAGTACTTCGTACCGAAAGACAAAAAATTTTTTCCCTTGTTTGAACAGGCCGCTGCCAATTTAATCCTGCTGGCCGAAACGCTGCACGAAGGAGTGAACGCGCCGGTATCAAAAAGGGACGAATACTTCATTAAAATCGAGGAATACGAAGCAATTCTGGAGGAAATTACCCATAAAACACATTTGGAACTCAGTAAAAATTTTATCACACCGTTTGACCGGGAGGACATACATGCTTTGATAAAGTCGATTGATAATGTCGCCGATAACATGCATAGTGCCGCAAGTAAAATGCGCTTATATCAGGTTGACAAAATTACAAAGTCTATTCGGAAACTTACAGAAATAAACTTGGAAGCCTGCCAGCATATCGGAATAGCGATCGCCGAGCTGAAAGATTTGAAAAACCTGAAAAAGATTACCGATGCCTGCAAGAAAATAAATAAACTTGAAAGCAAGGCCGATAACGTTCATGACAAAGCCGTAGCCGACATATTTGAAAATGAAACCGACGCTAAGAATATCATCAAGTATAAAGAGGTACTGTCGGCATTGGAAACGGCATCCGACAAATGTAAAAGCGTTTCGAATGTTTTGGAACAAATCGTTGTAAAGCATTCATAAACAACTGCTATGGAATTTCCGCTACTGATTTTAATTATCGTACTCGCGCTGATCTTTGACTATATTAATGGATTTCACGACGCGGCAAATGCAATTGCAACGGTAGTCGCTACCAAGGTTTTATCGCCGCTGCAAGCAGTGATCTGGGCTGCTTTTTTCAATTTTCTGGCATACTGGGTTTTTGGTTTTGGTGTTGCCGATACCGTTGCCAAGACCGCACACACCATGGAAATAAATCTGGTGGTGGTGCTTTCCGGCGTGATTGCCGCCATTATATGGAATCTGCTGACCTGGTGGCAGGGAATTCCGTCAAGTTCGTCACACACTTTGATTGGCGGCTTTGCCGGGGCTGCGATCGCGCATGCAGGTTTTGATGTAGTGAACTGGTATTCGGAAGGAAGTGGAGGCGGACTCCCATCGGGAGTACTTATAATCATTATTTTTATTGTGTTGGCACCGCTGTTAGGGGCCATCGCATCCTATGTAGTGTCGATTTGGCTTCTTCGGTCCTCCCGCCGATGCATTC
>JADMKR010000171.1 GCA_015478765.1 Flavobacterium sp. | reverse complement strand
CAATACCACCAATTTCAGCCTTGTTGCCGGGGCGCGGATCGATAATCATAACCGGCTCGGAACCTTTGTGACGCCACGTTTGCATATGCGGTACAATCCGTGGGATCGGGCGGTTTTGCGAGCATCAGCGGGCAGGGGAAAGCGGGCAGCAAATATCTTTGCCGAAAACCAGCAGTTATTTGGAAGTTCGCGGGTATATAATGTAATAGAAAATGGTGGAAACATCTACGGTTTAGATCCCGAGATCGCATGGAACTACGGAGTTAGCTTTATGCAGGGTTTTTATCTTTTCGGAAAAAGTGCCGATGTAACTTTTGATTACTATCGCACCGATTTTCAAAATCAGGCGGTCGTAGATTTGTTTGCAGGTCCGCAGCAGGTATCGTTTTACAACCTCGACGGCAAATCATTTGCAAACAGTATGCAGGTCGAATTCAATTATGAATTGGTACATCATTTAAATTTGCGTACGGCGTACAAGTATTACGATATTCAGTCGGACTACCTTACCGGAAGATATGAACGGCCTTTGCAGGCGAAGCATCGTTTCTTTGCGAATCTCGGATTTGAGACTCACATCAAAGACGGAGGCAAGCAATGGAAATTCGACTATACATTCAACTGGCTTGGGAAACAGCGATTGCCTGACACCTCCTCAAACCCGCTGGCCGACCGGATGGGAGATTATTCGCCATCATTTTCGCTGATGAATGCTCAGGTCACGAGAACTTTTTCCTCGGTGTTTGAGGTATATGCCGGTGCCGAGAACCTCGGGAATTATAAGCAGGAAAAAGCAGTTTTAGGAGGTGATGACCCCTTCGGCCCGACTTTTGACACGTCGGTGGTCTACGCACCGGTTTTCGGTCAGATGTTCTACGCCGGTCTTCGTTTTAAAATCAAATAAATTTAGAAATTATGAAAAATATAGTTGTTATTATCGCGCTATTTTTTGGCTTTGCCGCTACAGCTCAGGAGCAAAAGAATAAAAATGCCAAGTATTCTATAGAAGTTAACGGAAACTGTGATATGTGTAAAAAACGTATTGAAAAGGCAGCTTATTCGGTTGACGGCGTTAAATCGGCGTCTTGGGATGTCGCTTCACACCAATTAACATTGTTGCTGAATGAGACAAAATCTTCACTGCGGGATGTCGAGACTGCGATTGCAAAAGCGGGTCACGATACACCCAATAGGAAAGCGACAGACGAAGTATACAGTAGCCTGCACGGCTGTTGCCAATATCAGAGGGATTAAGGCTTCGGAGCATTTTTCCAGTTAGCCAAATTATCCTTAAAACTGCACTTATAAAATTGCGGTTCAGTTAATTTATTACTAATTTCACGCCCGAAAATTCCTGTATTAACAAACCAAACAGATGAGTGATTTTGACTGGAAAAATTTAATTGATCCGCTATTTTATATTCATTTTGACATCAACGGTGTCAAGATGGGCTTGTATATCGTGCTATTTATCGTATTTGCAGAAACTGGCCTGTTCGCCGGTTTCTTTTTACCCGGTGACAGCTTGCTGTTTCTTGCGGGAATCTATAATAGGGAATTGATTGAGAATGTCATGTTCATCGACAGTTCCCTTTTAAATGTGGTCATTCTTGCTACCGCAGTGGCACTGGCGGGGATTCTAGGTAATACCGTCGGATACTGGTTTGGGTCGAAAAGCGGCTATTACCTGTACAATAAAGAGGATACTTTTTGGTTCAAGAAGAAGTATCTTATCCAATCAAAAGAATTTTTCGAACGACATGGCGGCCGCGCTATTATCTTTGCCCGTTTCTTGCCTATTTTCAGAACATTTGCACCTATTGTCGCCGGTATTGTTTACATGGACAAGAAAAAGTTCATGTTTTATAACATTCTGAGTTCGTTCATCTGGTCGTACAGCTTAATTTTTGCCGGTCATTATCTGTATGGGTTCCTGCTTAGAAACTACGGCATAGATCTGAAGGAACATATCGAGATAATCGTCATATCGTTGGTTGTAATTACGATTTTGCCGGTAATTATAAAATTCAGCAAAAAGGTGAAAGATCAGGTCGAAGAAGTTATCGACCCGAATCATGAAGAAACCAAAGATACCGAGTAAATCATCTGTTGGGAATATCAACCGCTAGCCGATCGGAGTACACTTCGCCGTCACCGTTGATTCCCTCAATCACCAAAATTACTTTGTCCTGATACAGGTTTGGAATCGAAAAATGGAACATACCGTTTTCGTCGGTTGCTACATTGCTGATCCATCCGATGGTGCCGAACTTGGAAAAACTCGGATGTTGCACGTTTGAATAGGGAGGATTCACGTAAGGTTTGTACTGCTGATAGCCGTTTTCAACAACTAAGGATTGCGAATTGACCTTAATCGCACTTTTGGTGGAGCCGTAGCCTTTCTTTGTGTAAATTCGAATAATTCCGTTTGCGCCGATTGATCCTGCCCCGAATCCGCGTCGGTTTATATAGATTTCGTCGATATCACGCAGATTCATGTTCAATAGGAATGACACTTCCGGAACCAATGCGTCATCTATAAAAACAGCGGGTGAATTTGATCCCGAAAAACTTCCTGAATAGTTCCTGACCAATACCACGTTGCCTCCTTCCTGAGAGACATTATATCCGTGGCTGGCGAGCCACGATAGAATATCCCTAAAAGAATCTGCCTCAAGGTCGGTGATTTTATAACCGCGCGCCATATTATTGTTGTGCATCCGCATATATTTTAAGTCCATTTCCTTCGATTTGTCAATCGCATCAACGTTGACATCATCCAGATTGATTGCATCCTGCAACGGAGGCCAATCGGCGTTCAAAGTAATTAACTCCGAATCTGCGCATGTAACCGCATTCGGTTTGAAGGTTTTTAAAAATCTGCCCGGAGGCGAAATTAATCGCGTGTACATGTTCAGCTTCGCATAGCGCTGCTTTGCATCGATGAGTGAGAAATATATGGTAGATGAGTCTACCGCCATCACGTTTTCAAAAATAAATTCATTTTTGGAGTTCAAAGTTGTTGTTTCGTGTAAACCTAGGAGGGGTGATGACATTTGAATAGTTACTTTATCCCGATCGGCCACAGGCGAGTTGATAGTTCCCTTAATGGTTATGCCGCTATCGAACTGGCTTTTAATCTGAGGGGGTCCCGCCATAATCGCATTCCACGGATATTTGGACTTCAAATGCAGGAAAACATTGTCGAGTTCGTAATGTTTCTTCCTGTTGAGGTTCTCGAAATAATACTGGGTATTTTTAACGCCCGAATCAGCGTAACTCTTGAAATAAAAAGAATCATAAATAGTATTATCCGATTTTGAAACGGTATTTTCAGGAAGCACGGATATACTCAAACTGGCTAACCGCAGTGGTGAGTTTCCTCTGAACACGATCGAATCGGTTCGTTGACGCTGTATTTTAACCGCTGCTCCCGTTGGTGTCGAAAACGGTTTGAATATCAACCGCTCTCCGAGTTGGTTCATTTTACTGTCAAATAGCCGGACGGTGTTTACGCCATGAGAAATATACTGGGCGGGAATCGCAATAGTTTGTTCTTTATTGGCCGGGTCTAACTCAAATTCCGCAAACGACACGACGTCGTTCTGATTTATTGCAAAGATATATGGTTGTCCAGGAATCGAACTCAGTGTCCTGTCGTTTGTCCTAATGCTGATGAGCGTCTTGTCGGCCAGGCCATAATTATTGACGTTAAAGGTTATTCCGGTCAAGGTAGGGTGCGGGAGTTCCTCTGTGAATACAATGCCGTTTTTTTCGAATGAAACTTTGTACTTGCCATTTTTGGCATCAATTATATCAAAACGACCGTAGCCCTGCGAGTTGGTGGCGAAGTTGCTTACCTGTAAACCATTGGGATCTTCCACTTTCCCACCGGAAACTTCAATTCCGTGGCCATTGCAATCTGTGATTTTTATACCGATGGTATTGGTGACGCCTTCGAGGAACGTCCCGGTTTCAGGGCGTAGTGATATTTGCAGATCGCGCCAATTTATAGAATTATAATCGGCATATTTTTCATCATTCACGTTTACAATTTTGATGGGATAGACTGCCGATTCATCTTCGGTGAAATTATTCATGAAATTTGTAAACGACTGCACATAATACCTTCCCGATGGCAGTGAATTATCCAAAATTATATAACCTTCAAATAAGCTGTTCTCAGAATATAATAAATGGGATCTAATGATTTTCCCCTCGCTGTCCAATAAATTCACGTGTACATTGGCAGTCGCCGAATGCGGCAAAGCAGATTTCTTCTCGATCACGTATCCCTTTAACCATATATTCTCATTGGTCATGAACAGATCTTTATTCAAATGCAGATGGATATTCTCACGTCCGGATGCGAAATAGTCTTTAAGCGCGGTACCGATTTTTGACTTCACATCGATTTGTGCAGTGGCCGACGACAATACGAAAAAGGTCGCCATCAGAAGCATAGATTTCTTTATCATTTAGGAAGGTTTTTGGCGAATATAAGGTTTTTCACAAAAAAAAAGCTGCGCAAATCACTTTGCGCAGCTTTATAGTCAGTTATTTTTAGATCTTACATCATGCCCGGCATTCCGCCGCCCATTGGTGGCATTCCGCCAGAGTTCTCCTCTTTTATGTCAACTAAAGCACATTCTGTAGTAAGAATCATTCCGGCTACCGATGCTGCATTTTCGAGGGCCACACGGGTAACTTTCTTAGGATCGATGATTCCTGCTGCAAGCATGTCGACATATTCGTCGGTTTTGGCGTTGTAGCCATAATCACCTGAACCTTCAGCAACTTTCGCCACAACTACTGATCCTTCCAAACCAGCATTCTCAACAATTGTTCGTAAAGGTGATTCGATAGCACGTGCAACGATTTGGATTCCTGTCGATTCGTCGGCGTTATCAGGAGAAAGTGCGCTCAGAGCTTGCTTGGCACGTAACAACGCGACGCCACCACCTGCGACAATTCCTTCTTCAACAGCAGCACGAGTTGCGTGCAACGCATCATCGACACGGTCTTTTTTCTCCTTCATTTCTACTTCGGAAGCAGCACCAACATACAATACTGCAACACCGCCGGCAAGTTTGGCAAGGCGTTCCTGAAGTTTTTCGCGGTCATAGTCGGACGTGGTCGATTCCATTTGAGCTTTAATCTGGCTTACGCGGTTCTGGATCATATCCGACTCACCCGCACCGCTCACGATGGTAGTGTTGTCTTTGTCGATCGAAACTCGTTTTGCAGTCCCCAACATTTCAAGAGTAGCATTTTCAAGCGTATAGCCGCGTTCTTCAGAGATAACGGTTCCGCCGGTAAGAATTGCAATATCTTCCAGTAAGGCCTTTCTTCGATCGCCAAAACCTGGTGCTTTTACGGCCGCAATTTTAAGAGCGCCGCGAAGTTTGTTCACTACTAAAGTAGATAACGCTTCACCATCCACGTCTTCGGCGATAATCAAAAGTGGTTTTCCAGATTGTGCAACCGGCTCCAAAACTGGAAGCAATTCTTTTAGGGAAGATACTTTTTTATCGTATAAAAGTATATACGGATTTTCGAGTTCCGCTTCCATTTTATCGGGATTGGTCACGAAATAAGGCGATAAATAACCGCGGTCGAATTGCATTCCTTCAACAACATCCACATAGGTATCAGTTCCTTTGGCTTCTTCGACGGTGATTACGCCTTCTTTTCCAACTTTAGTAAATGCGGTTGCGATCAGTTCACCGATCACTTCGTCATTATTGGCAGAAATCGATGCGATTTGTTTGATTTTTTCCGAATCGGTGCCCACAACTTTAGCCTGCTTGGAAAGATCGGCAACGATAGCTTCGACAGCTTTGTCGATTCCGCGTTTTAGATCCATCGGATTAGCACCTGCCGCAACGTTTTTAAGTCCTTCTTTTACGATTGCCTGAGCCAAAACTGTAGCTGTAGTTGTCCCGTCGCCTGCAAGATCGTTGGTTTTTGAAGCCACTTCTTTAACCATTTGAGCACCCATGTTCTCGAGTGCATCTTTCAATTCAATTTCTTTTGCAACGGTCACACCATCTTTTGTGACGGTTGGTCCTCCAAAAGATTTTCCGATGATTACATTTCGGCCCTTAGGTCCTAAAGTAACTTTTACGGCATTTGCCAATGCATCGACACCGCGTTTCAATCCGTCGCGAGCTTCAATATCAAATTTTATTTCCTTTGCCATCTTAGTTTATTTATAATAGATAATAATGTAGTTTATGAACTCTTAGATTATGGCGAGAATATCGTCTTCGCGCATAATCAAATATTCTTTGCCTTCCAGTTTAAGTTCGGTTCCGGCATATTTACCATATAGAACTGAATCGCCAACTTTAACAGTCATGTCGTGATCCTTTGTCCCGCCTCCAACTGCAACTACAGTTCCTTTCTGAGGTTTTTCTTTTGCCGTATCCGGAATAAAAATTCCTGAAGCTGTCTGAGTTTCTGCCGCCGCTGGCTCTACAAGAACGCGGTCTGAAAGTGGTTGAATGTTTAAGGCCATATTTCTTTTTTATTAATGTTAAAATTTGTGCGCGTTTTTTCAAAAAGTCTGCCAGTTGCACCAACTGACAAATTAGCATAATAAAAAATGCCAGCTTGTCAAAAGCTGGCATTCAATATATGTGATTTTGTTATTGTTGTGGCGCTGCCTCTGCAGGAGCGTCGTTCTGAACAGGTGTAGTTACCGGCGGTTGGGCTGCGGGAGCTGAAGTGGCCGGGGCCGATGAATCGGAATTGAAAATCTTCGAATCAGTGGCATTTGCCGCCGAAGGCAAACTAATACTTGACATTAATATTAGTACAATTAGAATAGTTGCCAGGGTCCATGTGCTTTTATCCAAAAAGTCAGTTGTTTTTTGTACGCCTCCCATCATTTGCGATCCGCCAAGTGTCGATGACAAGCCACCGCCTTTAGGGTTTTGAACCATTATTACAATGATTAAAAGAAAACATACGATAGTTATTAAAACTAAAAAAATCGGAAAGCCCATAATTACCTATTATTATTGTTTTGTTGTAAATGTTTGATGTCCAAAATCCGGTCTGCAAAGAAACTACTTTTTTCCGGATATTTCAAAATTAAAATTTCATACGCCTGAATCGCTTTAGAATACTTCTTTTGCTCCAGATAAACCCGGGCAAGCGTTTCTGTCATCAGGTAGGATTGGTCCGTTTCGCTTATTAATGTGGTTGGTGGAAGCGTTTGTTCCGACTTTAAAGTCGGGATTTTCGGATTTGATTCGATGAATCTGTCAATCAGATAATTTTTTTTTTGCTTGACCTCGTCAATTTGGTTTTCGGTTGGTGATTCCGATTCGATATCGGCCTCCCGCTCAATTGCTTTCAATCGGGAAAGCTGGAGCCATTCTTCAAAAGAATGTTTCTCGCTTTTGGCGAATTCGAGCGGTTTTCCGATCTCCAGATTCTGTTCCTCGGAATTAGTATGCGACTCGATCTGATGGTGAGCAGTCTCCGGTAATGAAGTTGGCGGTTGCGGTTTTGGAATGTCCAGCTCCTCCGAACCCGATTCCTGAATTGATGTCAGAATGGAGAGCTCAAGCGAGTTTAACGGTTTCTTTGGCAGCTCGCCCTGTACAACCTCGCTGCTGGCAACCGGGATATCATGCAGGGCAAGTAATTTTTCTTCGTAAAGTTTGCGTTGAACCGCCGAAAATGAGTCGGATGTAATGAAATCAAAGAGAACGCTTCGATCGGTAGTGTGCGCAGCGGTGATTTTTAAAGCATAATTATATTTGAAACTGTCATCATTGTAAAGCCCCTTGAGTCGCAAAGCCCGCGCACTTTGAAAATAGGGAAATTCGTCAACGATTTTCTCCAAGGCTGCCGTTTGCCTATTGTTGATGGCATCGGGTTTATTCAGTATGAAAGTATAATCGGTTAAGGTCATGAAACGGTTTGTTTGCCGAAATTAAATAAAATATACCAATCTGCGATGATATCTTACCATTTCGCCAGTGAGTCATTAAATATATCCTGGGTGATACGACCAAATATTTCTTCGAGGGCGGTGGTTAATATCGGTCCCACCAGTTGCGCTTCGGCTGGATAATCATAAAAGAACGAAAACCGTTTTTCGAAGTCGTCTTCTTCCTTGTTCCTGTTGGTGAAACGCACCAAGACCGAAATTGTCAATCGGTTTTGCGCCGAACGCTGATCGGCAGTCGCAGTCATCGGCGTGATTCGGTAGTCCACAATTTCGCCTTCATACAGCAAATCGGCACCCGTGTTCACCAAATTCAAATTCGTCTGGTTTTGGATAAGGTCCTGTAACTCCAAGGTGAAGGTCCGTTCAATTCCCGGTTCGATCAACTCGGCATTATTCTGAAAATAATTCACCTGAAAAGTATCGGCATCGATTTTTCCGGTACCGGTAAAATTATATACCGAACAACCACTTAAAGAAAAAGCGGCCAATAGTAACAAAACAAATTTTAGTCTCATAGATATAGGTGCAATTACAAATCGAACTGCTTTATTTTTCGGTATAACGTTCTTTCGGAAATCCCCAATTCATCGGCGGCGGCTTTTCGCTTGCCTTTATTTTTTTCCAATGATTTTTTAATCATCTCGATTTCTTTTTGTTCAAGCCGCAAGGTTTCTTCTACCTCCACCGTCTCGGCATCCAGATAATTGGCAGGCTCTCGGCGATAGTCATCAGTTTGCTGATTTTTCGCCGGTATGAACGACATTTCCGGATCTTCTTCAAAATCTATTTCGCTATCGTTATTCTGACCATAAATTTTGCGAATCAGATTCGGGTTGGTCTCGCGAACTTTCGAAGCGCCGTTCTGCATAAGCTCCAAAGTCAATTTCTTCAGATCGTTCAGATCGCTTTTCATGTCGAAAAGGACCTTGTATAGAATCTCACGCTCGTTGCTGAAATCACTTTCGCTTTTGCTGTTACTGATAACCGACGGCAGACTTGAACCTTCTGCCGGTAAATAGGAAATTAAAGTTTGCGCCGATATTTCACGGTTGGTTTCCAATACCGAAATCTGTTCGGCCACATTGCGCAACTGACGGATGTTCCCACTCCATCGGTATTTTTGCAGCGTTTCAACAGCATTGTCGGCTATCCTTATGGGCGGCATCTTATATTTATGGGCAAAATCGGAAGCAAATTTCCGAAACAACAAATGAATATCGTCCTTTCGTTCTCGAAGCGGCGGCAACATGATATCAACGGTGCTCAATCGGTAGAAAAGATCTTCGCGGAATTTGCCTTTTTGAATCGCGTCAAACATATTGACATTGGTGGCAGCCACAATCCTGACATTGGTTTTTTGAACCTGCGAAGAACCGACTTTAATGAATTCACCGTTCTCAAGCACACGTAAAAGACGGACCTGTGTAGTCAAAGGCAATTCGCCAACTTCATCCAGAAAGATCGTCCCCCCATCGGCGACTTCAAAATAGCCTTCGCGCGTTGAGGTAGCGCCGGTGAACGCACCTTTTTCGTGGCCAAACAGTTCGCTGTCGATTGTGCCTTCGGGAATCGCACCACAGTTGACCGCGATGTATTTTCCGTGCTTTCTATGGGAAAGCGAATGTATTATTTTCGGGATGCTTTCCTTACCAACGCCGCTTTCACCCACGACCAACACTGAAATGTCTGTTGGCGCAACCTGTATAGCTTTTTCGATGGCGCGGTTGAGCTTCGGATCGTTTCCGATAATCTCGAACCGCTGTTTTATTGCTTGTACGCTTTCCATTGGTTGAAAGTTATAATGTTATAAAGTTTAAAGTTTAGCGGAAAGTTGATTTTCCAGTTACAATCCGAAATCTGAAATCTGAACTCTGAACTCTGAAATCTAAACTCTGAAATCTACAATCTGAAATTAATTCATCGCACTATACCCAATTGCCCGTCCAATCAATGTTCCGCTGGTGCAGCTTGTAATGACCACCATTACAAACTCACCGATCTTATAGTCCTCCTTCGGGAAAACGACCGTCAGGTTTTGTGAATTGCGTCCCGAAAGATCATCTTCCGATTTTTTCGAAACCTTATCGATCAAAACTTCCATCGTTTGTCCCACGAATTCCTGCGTGCGGTATAAACTGTGCTGCCGCTGTAAGGCCACAATCTCCTGCAATCGGCGCAACTTTGTTTCCTCGGGTACGTCGTCGGGCATTTTTCGTCCTGCCAATGTTCCCGGGCGTTCGGAATACGCATACATATATCCGAAACTGTATTTCACTTCTTCCATCAACCGCAACGTGTCCTGATGATCATCCTCGGTTTCTGTAGGGAAACCCGCAATCATATCCTGAGTAATCGTACAGTCGGGAAGTATTTGGCGAATCTTATTTATTAAGGTAAGATATTCCTGGCGCGTATGCAGTCGGTTCATCTCTTTTAAAATTCGATCGCTGCCCGATTGTACCGGCAAATGAATGTGTTTACATATATTATGGTATTTAGCCATTACGCGTAATACGCTCTCGTGCATGTCCTGCGGGTTCGAAGTCGAAAACCGGATGCGCATTTTCGGAAACGTTGCTGCGACCGTTTCGAGCAATTGATCAAAGCCGGTTGCAGTCGCTTTTTGCATGTCGGATGCTTTATCGAAATCCTTCTTCAACCCGCCGCCATACCATAAATAGCTGTCGACGTTTTGTCCTAAAAGTGTGACTTCTCTAAATCCGCGATCAGATAAATCCTTAATTTCAGAAATGATGCTTTGCGGTTCGCGGCTTCGTTCGCGACCACGTGTAAACGGCACCACGCAAAATGTACACATGTTGTCACATCCTCGTGTAATCGACACAAAAGCCGATACGCCATTGCTGCCCAATCGCACCGGTGAAATATCGCCGTAAGTCTCATCTTTTGATAAAATCACATTGATCGCATCATTTCCGAGTTCGACTTCGGCAAGCAAATTCGGCAAATCCTTATAAGCGTCGGGGCCAACAACCAAGTCGACTATTTTTTCCTGTTCCAGGAACTGGCTTTTAAGCCGCTCGGCCATGCAGCCTAAAACGCCCACTTTCATCTTCGGATTCACCCGACGTTTTACCGCGTTGTATTTTTCAAGCCGCTTGCGAACTGTTTGCTCGGCTTTGTCACGAATCGAACAGGTGTTCACGAGCACAAGATCGGCTTCTTCGAGAATTTGGGTAGTATTGTATCCGCCATCCGATAGTATCGACGCAACCACTTCGCTGTCGGCAAAATTCATAGCGCAACCATAACTTTCTATAAATAGCTTTTTGGTGTTCTGAGGTTTGTTGTCAAGTACAAGTGTTTCTCCTTGCTTTTCTTCGATCACATTTTCCATAATTGGCGACGGGGAAATTAAGCGCCAAATATACAAACATTCCCATGAATGTGACAAGATGTCAGTTGGAGTTTAACAAAAGTTTCTTCTCGCATTTTTTTTACGGCAGCATTTCGCGCTGTTGTTGCAAGTCCGCGCGCAAAATTAAGTTTTTGCAGTCTGTGAAAGCTTCTATGGTCGCTTCCACAAACTTCAAAAACTATTTATTTTGCGCTGTGGGCTTTGCACGCCATCCCGGCTGCAAGTCTCATCCATTGTCGTACTTCCGCCAAACAAAATCTTAAAAACAATTCCTCAGCTGCACCACGTCTCAGGTATTTTTTGTAATTTTTATATGTTTAAAGTTGTGGACGACAGCAATTTTTAAACAGGGATTTGTCGGCTGCGATTTTTTATTTAAACATAATTTTGACGATATGAAAACATCCATCTATACGATCGCGATTATTTGCTTTTTTAGGTTGGGCACGGCACAGACCGTCGATTCACTGCCGCCAATATCAGCTTCAAAATCATACTCGAACTATTGTAAGGTTATTGGCTGGGAGAGCGGACGAACGCCTAAAGCGCCTCCTGGTTTTACAGTGACAAAGTACGCCGATGGTTTCGAAAACCCGCGTTGGATGTACGTAACACCAAACGGCGATGTTCTGGTCGCGCAAAGCAATTCAAATTACCCGTTATGGAAGAAAATCGGGGCCTGGATCATTGGCGCATCAAAATCCAAGAGCTTTAAGGATAGTGCCGATCGGATTACGTTGCTACGCGATACGAATGGCGACGGAACTCCCGATCAGCGAACCGTCTTTCTCGACAAAGAATTGGATCAGCCTTTCGGTATGCTTGTACTGGATGATTGGTTCTATGTTGCCAATACCAACGGA
The DNA here is from genome assembly GCA_015478765.1 of Flavobacterium sp. Classification (GTDB taxonomy): domain Bacteria; phylum Bacteroidota; class Bacteroidia; order Flavobacteriales; family Flavobacteriaceae; genus Flavobacterium. Next base: position 6,838 of record JADMKR010000171.1, on the reverse strand, counting down.
TTGCTTCGGTTTCCATACCGGCCCGGTCAGTTACAGATCACAGGCGCTGCTGAAAAGGTCGCCGACTTACCAGCCGGAAAAATCAATCAGCATTGGACAAGAAATATAATCGCAAATCCTGACGGCACAAAAATTTATGTCGCCGTCGGTAGCGGTTCAAACTACGGTGAGAAAGGGCCCGATCCCGAATTTATGAAAGCAAGTATACTCGAGGTTAATCCGGATGGCTCCGCCTTAAAAGTATTCGCAGCCGGTTTGCGCAATCCGGTGGGGATGGACTGGAATCCGGTTTCGGGTGAATTATGGACTGCTGTCAATGAGCGCGACGGACTCGGCAATGACTTGGTGCCGGATTACATGACCAGTGTACGCAAAAATGGGTTTTATGGTTGGCCTTACGTGTATTTTGGCCAGAATAAAGATCCCAGAGTCGATTGGACGCCGCTAGCTCAAATCGAAAAAACACTTATACCGGATGTGGATTTAGGTTCGCATACCGCATCACTCGGTCTTACATTTTATACAAGCGAATCGTTTCCCGAGAAATATCGCAACGGTGCCTTTGTAGTGCAGCACGGCTCCTGGAACAGGCAGGTTTTGTCGGGTTACAAAGTGGTATTCGTGCCGTTTGCCAATGGCCGGCCGGCGGGTGAACCTGAAGATTTTCTGACGGGTTTTATTGTTGACCTGCAGAATGATGAGGTTTATGGCCGGCCGGTTGGCGCCGCCCTGCTTCCCGACGGGTCAATGCTCATTACAGACGATGTGACCAATACGATCTGGCGGGTTAGTTGGGGCAGATAATTGTGCAGTAATTCCCATTTCCCGACCTAAATTGAATTTTATTAATTTATCGTCGGTATTAAAAGTGATAGTCGATTTACTTACTTTCCAACGACGTTTCGAACGGATTACCGACCTGTTCCGCTCTACTGGTCAAGAAATAAAAAGGGCTGTTTTAAAAAATTCCCATACTTTTGCCAAACTCGTCCCAGCCCTAAGGCGCAGGATGTGTGAAAAAATCAACACATGGCAAAGAATTTAGTAATAGTAGAGTCGCCCGCAAAGGCAAAAACAATAGAGAAGTTTCTCGGATCCGATTATCAGGTCGAGTCGAGTTACGGTCACATCGCCGATTTACCGTCGAAAGAAATAGGAGTGGATGTCGAAAACGGTTTCAAACCAAAATACGAAGTATCACCTGATAAAAAAGCGCTTGTAACAAAACTGCGCGGCCTTGCAAAAAAAGCCGATATGGTTTGGCTAGCAAGTGATGAGGATCGCGAAGGGGAAGCAATATCGTGGCATCTTTCGGAAGAATTAAAACTCGACGCCAACAAAACTAAACGGATTGTTTTTCACGAAATCACCAAGGGAGCAATTCTGAAAGCAATCGAAAATCCGCGCGGTATCAATTACGATCTGGTCAACGCGCAACAGGCACGCCGGGTTTTGGACCGGTTGGTTGGATATGAATTATCGCCTGTTCTTTGGCGAAAGGTAAAAGGCGGATTGTCGGCCGGTCGCGTGCAATCGGTCGCAGTGCGGTTGATCGTCGAGCGAGAAAAGGAAATTCAGGAGTTCAATCCCGTCGCTTCGTATTCGGTTACAGCCGAGTTCGCTACGGAAGACGGAAAAACGGTAAAAGCGAAACTTCCCAAAAACTTCAGTACTAAAAAAGAAGCGCAGGACTTCCTTCAGCGAAATATTGGATCTATCTATAAGGTATCGGATCTCGAAACCAAACCAACTAAGAAGTCTCCTGCTGCGCCATTTACAACATCCACCTTGCAACAGGAAGCCGCCCGGAAATTATATCTTCCGGTGGGAATCACTATGCAACTTGCACAGCGGTTATATGAAGCCGGACTTATCACCTACATGCGAACCGACAGCGTCAATTTATCGAATGACGCCATGAATGCGGCCAAGGATGAAATTATCCGGTCATACGGAAAAGAGTTTTCACATCCGCGAACTTTTGCTACAAAAAGCAAAGGCGCGCAGGAAGCACACGAGGCCATCCGGCCTACAGACATGTCACGTCATTCGGTGAACATCGACCGCGATCAGGCCCGATTGTATGATTTGATCTGGAAACGTACGTTGGCTTCGCAGATGAGCGATGCAAAACTTGAAAGGACCAATGTTAAAATCTCGGCGAATAATCATAGCGACCTCTTTTCGGCCACCGGCGAAGTATTGCTTTTCGAAGGTTTTTTGAAAGTGTATCTCGAAGGGCATGATGACGACGATGAAGAACAGGAAGGAATGTTGCCGGCATTAAAAGTCAACGAAAAGCTAAACAGCAATTATATTTTGGCAACCGAGCGATATTCCCGACCGGCGTCGCGCTATACCGAGGCATCGTTGGTGAAAAAGCTCGAGGAACTTGGCATAGGCCGACCGTCGACTTATGCTCCTACTATTTCGACAATCATCAATAGAAATTACGTAGAGAAAGGCAATCTCGAAGGGCAGGAGCGAAGCTATACACAGCTAAGCCTGAAATCGGGGAAAGTGGCCGAAAAATTATTGAAAGAGAATACCGGATCGGATAAAGGGAAGTTGGTGCCAACGGATATCGGGACTATCGTAACCGATTTTTTGGTGAAGAACTTTGGAAGTATATTGGATTATAATTTCACCGCTAAAGTAGAACAGGATTTTGATGAGATAGCCGAAGGAAATGTCAACTGGGCTACGATGATGAAGGAATTTTATGACAAATTTCATCCAAACGTCAAAGATGTGGAGGAAAACGCCGAACGCGAAAGCGGCGAGCGCATATTGGGTACGCATCCGAAGTCGGGAAAAACTGTACTTGTTCGTTTGGGTAAATTCGGACCTATGGCCCAAATCGGCGATGCCGATGATGACGAAAAGCAATTCGCAAGTTTGATGTCAGATCAAAACATTGGTACTATATCGCTCGAAGATGCGTTGAACTTATTCTTATTGCCAAAAAGTCTGGGCGCTTATAAAGGAGAGGAAGTCGAGGTCAACAATGGTCGTTTCGGACCGTATGTCCGACACGGGAAAACTTTTATTTCATTGCCGCGTGGTGAAGATCCTATGGAGGTGACGCTTGTTCGCGCACAGGAACTTATAGATGAAAAGGCTAAAGCCGATGCGCCAATTGCTACCTATAAAGGAGAACCGGTACAAAAGGGTGTGGGTCGCTTCGGACCGTTCATTAAATGGAACGGTATTTTTATCAATGTCAGCAAGAAATACAATTTTGACAATCTTTCCCAGGGCGATGTAGAGTCGTTGATCGAGGATAAATTGCAGAAAGACATTGATAAGGTGATTCATAACTGGGAAGAAGAAGGTATTCGGGTAGAGAAGGCGCGTTGGGGCCGGTCGGTCATTTGTAAAGGAAAGATCAAAATTGAATTGAACAAAGACTTTGACGCTGCCGCCTTAACATTGGACCAGGCCAAAGAAATGATTGAGAAGAAGGCCCCGGCCAAGAAAACCGCTGCAAAGAAAGCACCGGCAAAAAAGACAGCCGCGAAAAAATCTACCGCAAAAAAGACTGTAAAAAAGAAGTAATATATGGAGTATGATTTTTTATCACCCGTCGACGCATCGCTTGTACAATTCGGCAGGCAATTATCAGGTCAGCATTTTGGGAGTAAAATAATTATGCATACTGATTCTGATTTCCCAAATCTGGATCAGATTAATATCGCCATAATAGGAGTAACTGAGAATCGGGGAACCGGTTCCGGTTGGGCGCAATCGGACTTGTCGGCAATTCGCAAGGAATTATATTCATTATTTCCGGGGAATTGGGATTTATCGGTTGCCGATTTGGGAGATATTATTCCGGGCGAATCGGTTGGCGATACGTATTTTGCAGTTCGCGGAGTCGTTGCTGCTTTGGTGAAGCGAAAAGTCCTACCCATAGTTATCGGCGGATCCCAGGATTTAACATATGCCATCTACAGAGCTTATGATTCGCTTGAACAGATGGTGAATCTGGTCGCCATCGACAGCAAATTCGATTTAGGGAAGGATGATGATACGATTTCGGCCGGTTCTTACCTGAGTAAGATCGTGCTTGAAGAGCCTAATAATCTGTTCAATTTCAGTAATCTCGGATTTCAAACATACTATAATTCGCAGGAAGAAATCGACCTGATCGAAAAGTTGTTTTTCGACGCATATCGACTGGGTGAGATCAGCAGCAATATTTCCCTTGCCGAACCTGTGCTAAGGGATGCTGACATTGTGAGTGTTGATTTAACATCAATTAAGTCTTCGGATTCAGCTAATAATGTTATATTTACTCCTAATGGTTTCGACGGCAAGGAGATTTGTGCGTTGGCGCGATACGCAGGGATAAGCGACAGGGTTTCGGTTTTGGGGGTTTTTAATCACAACAGCACTAAATCGGAAGCAGTATTGATTGCTCAGATAGTTTGGTATTTTATAGAAGGTTACCATTATCGTTCGAACGAATATCCCTTTAGCAACAAAGAACAGTATTTGAAATATATAGTTCCGCTTGAAGATCATCAATTAATTTTTTATAAAAGCAATAGGTCAGACAGATGGTGGATTGAAATTCCATTTATTTCACCAGGTAATAATAAATTAAAAAGAAACACGTTATTACCGTGTTCGTATGAAGAATATCTTTCAGCCACAAATCAGGAATTGCCCGAAAGATGGTGGAAAGCCCAACGTAAAAATATACTGTTATAGGTGATTTATTATCAATGACGAAGTAGTAATACGTAAGAGAATATTTACTTTTAACGGTTAAAATGGCATTTTGTCGATGAATTATAGCATTTTATCGACAAAATTATTTTTTAATTTAAATATTAATTTTACTTTTGGTGCCTGGTTGAATTTTAGGAACAATAAATTGTTTTTTTGAAAAATAATAGATACGTTTACGGCCTTTAAAATTAGAATACATTACAAACTCATACTTTATGAAGAAAATCGTTGCACTTACAGCAATTTTTGCTCTTTTAACCAGTTGCGGTCGCTCAGGTGACAAAGGTGAATTGGTGGGGGTAAAAGGGAAAAAATGGCATCCAGAGAAGCCTTACGGAATGACTTTGATTCCGGGTGGGGCCTTTATTATGGGTAAATCCGACGACGATTTAGCAAACGTTCAGGATGCGCCAACGAAAACAGTTACGGTTCGTTCCTTTTATATGGATGAGACCGAGATTACCAACAGTGAATACCAACAATTTGTGGAATGGGTGAAAGACTCGACGATCCGCGTTCGACTGGCGATCCTGGCCGATGAAATTGGTGGTGGTACTACAGCTGCTGCAGGCGGTGGTGGTGGAGGCCGGAACGCGGGCAGTATTGCCGATTTCGCCTTTAACGATGCTGATCCGACGACGATGACCCCTTACGATAAGTACATGTATGAGAACTATTATAGTATAGGTACCGACGAAGATCCATATGCCGGAAGAAGGCTGAACCGAAAAGTTGACCTTATCACCGATACTTCCAAATATCCGGATGAGTATTATACTGAGGTGATGGACACCATGTATTTGCCTTTGTCGGAATCATTCAATGGCTTGCGTACTATCGATGTCAGCAAATTGAAATTCCGTTATTCGTGGATGGATATACAGGCTGCTGCTAAAGCTAAGGTTGGAAAGCGCAGTGACTTCATTCGCACCGAACAAACCCTTATTTATCCTGATACAACAACATGGATTAAGGATTTTGCTTATTCGTACAATGAGCCAATGCACAACGATTACTTTTGGCATCAGGCCTATGGAGAATATCCAGTGGTGGGAGTTAACTGGAAACAGGCGAAAGCGTTTTGTGCGTGGAGGACATTATATAAGAATGCTTATATCAAATCAAAGAAGAAAGGTCGTAACCTGATCAATTCTTTCAGATTGCCTACCGAGGCCGAGTGGGAATATTCGGCGCGTGGAGGTCTCGAATCAGCTACGTATCCTTGGGGAGGTCCTTACTCTAAAAACGATCGCGGTTGTTTCATGGCTAACTTTAAGCCTAACAGAGGTGATTATGCTGCCGATCAGGCTTTATACACGGTCGAGGCGAAATCATACGAGCCGAATGGTTACAACCTGTACAATATGTCAGGAAATGTGGCTGAATGGACTGATTCTTCTTACGATGCTGCTGCCTACGAGTATGTTTCATCAATGAACCCTAATGTTGGGGATCTGAAAAATATGCGAAAAGTGGTTCGCGGCGGGTCTTGGAAAGATGTAGCCTACTATCTTCAGGTTGGTACCCGTAACTTTGAATATGCAGATACTGCGCGGAGCTATATTGGTTTCCGAACTGTTCAGGATTACATGGGACTTGATGTCACAGGAAATGTAGCCCCAAGACGCTAATACCACTCTTTGTATTTAACCAACTATTTATATTAACTTAACTAAACTAAAATTTTTATGGCATTATTAAGCAAAAAAGCAATGAACTTCGCTTACGGTATGGGAGCGGCAGTAGTTATTATCGGTGCACTTTTCAAGTTGATGCACTGGCCGGGAGCAAGCGCGATGTTGATCATCGGTCTTGGAACTGAAGCTTTAATTTTCGGTCTGTCTGCATTCGATCCTGTTGATAAGGAGCTTGACTGGTCGCTTGTTTATCCAGAATTGGCTGACGGTGAAGCTAGAGAAAAAGGAATGAAAAAAGAATCTCCTACAGAAGCACAAGGTTTATTGTCGCAGAAACTTGACAACATGTTGAAAGAAGCAAAAATTGACGGTGAATTAATGGCGAGTTTAGGACATAGCATCAAAAATTTCGAATCGGCTGCAAAAGGAATTGCTCCTACCGTAGACTCGATAGCTTCCACTAA
>JADMKR010000170.1 GCA_015478765.1 Flavobacterium sp. | reverse complement strand
GAAAATGGCCGTTGAGGTGGCCAATGCGGCTCATGTCAAACTCGCCCTGGATCACGATATTGATGTTTTATGGATAGGAGCGCGGACGACGGTAAATCCGTTTGCGGTTCAGGAAATTGCCGACGCTTTGCAGGGCAGCGACAAGATCGTACTGATTAAAAATCCGGTAAACCCCGATTTGTCATTGTGGATTGGCGGAATCGAACGTATCTATAATGCCGGGATAAAAAAAATAGGAGCTGTGCATCGTGGTTTTTCTACCTATGAAAAGACGAAATACCGGAATATCCCCGAATGGCAGATCGCGATTGAATTGCAGGCGAGATTCCCGCATCTGCCGTTGATTTGTGATCCGTCGCATATTACCGGAAAGCGCGAAATGATTGCGGAAGTATCGCAGCAGGCGCTGGATTTGAATTACGACGGATTGATGATAGAAACGCATATCGATCCTGAAAATGCGTGGAGTGATGCGCGGCAACAGGTTACACCCGATGCGCTGAAAGCGGTGATCGACAGTTTGATAGTTCGGAATGAGTCGGATGCTGATGTGGATTTTGTCAGGAAACTGGCGAAATTCCGGATCCAAATTGACGCTTTTGATACCAAGCTTATCGAGGTCTTGGGCGACAGGATGCAGGTATCGGAAAAGATCGGCGCACTGAAAAAAGAGAGTAATGTGGCTATATTGCAGAAAAAGCGTTGGCTCGAAATCCAGCAGAAGATGATATCGGAAGGTCTTTTAAAAGATCTGGACGAGGAATTTATTTTGAAGGTTTTCAAGGCGATCCACGAAGAGAGTATTTTGCGACAGAGCAGAGTTTTGAATGCAAACAAAAATATTGCGAAATGATTTGCGATTTAAAATAAAAGAATGACGGGACAGGTTTATAAATCGACGGGCAGTTGGTACACGGTGAGAGGTGATGATGGAGAATTCATCGAATGCCGCATGAAGGGTAAGTTTCGGCTGAAAGGGATAAAAAGCACCAACCCAATCGCTGTGGGTGATATCGTCGATTATGAGCTGGAAGAAACATCGGATAAGACCACGGGAACGATTCATAAGATTCATGAGCGAAAGAATTACATAGTCAGGAAATCGGTTAACCTTTCTAAACAGATGCATATCATCGCATCGAATATCGACCGGGTTTTCTTGTTAGTGACAATTGATAATCCGCCTACGACCACGAGTTTCATCGATCGGTTTTTAGTCACTGCCGAGGCATACGGAATCGAAGCGATTATTGTGTTTAACAAGATCGACACGCTGACCGAGACTACTTTAGACGAACAGTTGTATTTGCAGCATATTTATCAGGGGATCGGATATCAGTGCCTGCGCGTTTCATCGACCGAAACCAAAGGAATCGACCAACTTAAAGAACTGATGGTCGGAAAAGTGTCGATGTTTTCAGGACATTCCGGCGTCGGGAAATCGACTTTGGTCAACGCACTCGAGCCGTCATTGCATTTAAAGACTACCGTAATATCGGAGCAAAGCAAGCAGGGACAACATACTACTACATTTGCCGAAATGTACGATTTGGCATTTGGCGCAAAGATCATCGATACACCGGGAATTAAAGGTTTTGGGATCGTCGATATGGAGAAAGAAGAAATCAGCGGCTACTTCCCCGAATTTTTCGAAAGACAGGACCAATGTAAGTTCAACAACTGCATGCACAAAGAGGAACCTGACTGTGCCGTAAAAAAAGCCCTTGAAAATGACGAGATCGCATGGTCGCGCTACCGTAGTTACCTTCAGATATTGGAAGGCGATGAAGAACAGCATTATCGCACCGACATTTATAATGACGACCGCATCGAGAGCGATCAGAACCGAAACCAGAAATAATGAGGGTTGTCATCCAACGCGTTTCGGAAGCATCGGTGATTGCCGACGGAATTAAAACTGCCGAAATAGGTTTGGGTCTAATGATACTGCTTGGAATCGAGCAAAATGATACCGAAGACGATATTTCATGGCTGGTTGCAAAAATAATCGGGTTGCGAATTTTCGATGATTCTGCCGGAGTTATGAATCTTCCGATCACAGAAATTGGTGGGGACATTATTGTTGTAAGCCAGTTTACGTTGCATGCTTCTACAAAAAAGGGCAATCGCCCGTCCTACATTCGCGCAGCAAAACCCGAAATCGCCGTGGTGTTATATGAACGGTTTGTTGACGAGCTCACATTCGCTTTGCAAAAGCCAATCGGGACAGGCATTTTTGGAGCTGATATGAAAGTCGCCTTAGTTAATGACGGTCCGGTGACAATTGTAATTGATACTAAAAATCGCGAGTGATTGTTAAGGATTTCTTAAATATTTTTATATTTTTGGCGAAACCCTTTTTCGCATGCGAGCCATTTTAATCCTACTATTTGCTGTATCTCATATTTCGGCACAAGACTTCTCCATAGCCGCAATTCCGCCAGCACTGCTCGAAAATGCCAATGCAGTGGTACGAAGTGAAAATGTGTTGGTAGAAATATCGTCGCGGCGATCGATCGCAATCACTACACAACGTGTCGTTTCGGTCTTAAATGAATATGGTATGAAGCATATTCAGGCTATCGAGGGACGAAATGTACGATCTATTGGTGCTACCGTTTATGATGCCAACGGAAAACTGCTTAAAAAATACAAACGGAAGGATTTTAAAGTTCAAAGTTATTCAGAAGGGTCATTCATAACCGATCAGGTGCTGACCTACCTCGAATTTACTCCCACATCCTATCCATTTACCATTGTTTACGAAAGTACCACGGGTGATTCCAACACGGCATTCATTCCGTCATGGCGTCCGGTTACAATGCCTTTTTTAAGTATTGAAAAGGCTGATTGCACAGTTAATTACCACCCGGCTTTAGGTTTTAAATTTAAAGAAGAAAATTTTGAAGGTTATTCAATTAACCGGGAAGATGGAGACAACTCAGTCAAATATACCGCAACCAATATAGAGGCGGTGAAGGCCGAAGATTATGCACCGTCGGTCGCCGCAACGAGTCCGGTGGTTTTATTCGGCCTCGAAAACTTCCACTTGGAAGGTGTCGATGGCGATGCCACATCGTGGGAAAGTTTTAGCACATGGAATTATAACAATCTGCTTGCGGGCACTGATGAGTTGACTGATGAAACTGTTGCGAAGATAAAATCATTGGTCGGAGTTGAAAAAGACCCAATTGCGATTGCAAGAATTATCTACCAATATGTTCAGGATAGAACCCGCTATGTAAGCATCCAACTCGGAATTGGCGGGTGGAAACCAATGAAAGCAAAAGATGTCGACAGGCTCGGTTATGGTGATTGCAAGGCGTTGACCAATTATACGCGTGCCCTGTTGAAAGCCGTTGGCGTTGAATCGTATTATTCAATTGTTTGGGCTGATGATCGGCGAGACCTGACGGCCGATTTCGTATCATTACAGGGGAATCACGTAATACTTGCGATTCCGGTTGGCGACAGTTATGTTTGGCTCGAATGTACGAGTCAGACGATTCCATTTGGGTTTTTAGGCCGGTTTACCGACGATCGCCTCGTCCTGCCCGTAAAACTGGCAGGAGGAAAACTGGTAAGAACATCGCAATACCTGGGGCGCGACAATAGTCAGATGTCTACAGGTACATATTCCATCGACGGAGACGGCGGACTCCTCGGGAATTTAGAGATCCGCACCAAAGGCGTTCAATATGACACAAGGTTGCCTCTGGAGCGAAAATCGGCTACCGACCAGAAACAGTACTACCAAAAGTATTTCCGATTCAACAACTTCGAATTATTGGCTTCATCGTTAACCAATGATAAGTTAAAGAGTGAGTTTGTCGAGAATGTCAACTTATCGGCCGCCAATTACGCAAGCCGTTCTGGGAACAGGCTGATGTTTGCCGTCAACGCTTTCAATCAGTATTCCAACGTACCGGTTCGTTACCGATCGCGCAAAAGTGCTGTCGAGATTTCCCGCGGATTTTATGATTATGACGAAATAACCATAAATATACCGCCGGGTTTCAGTATTGAATCGGCGCCACAGACGATTAAAGTGAATGATAAGTTCGGAGAATATCAAGCCGAATTCGTGATGGTAAACTCCACGCAAGTCCTTTATAAACGCAGTCTGCTTATGAACCCGGGGATTTACAGCAGCGCCGAATACGATAATTTCCGAAAATTTAGCGAAGACATCGCACGCGCCGAGAATTCAAAAATGGTAATAGTAAAAAATTGATAGTATGAAATTAGTTGTTTTTTTATTTTTCTTTACAATCGGTGCCATGGCGCAGGATTATCGCATGGGAAAAGTGTCGAAAGCAGAATTGGAAGAAAAAATGCATCCTTCCGACACATCGGCGCCGGCAGCCGTTCTTTATAAAAAGTCGGATGTTTATTTTACGGTCAATAATGAAGGTTACTGGAACGTGGTAACCGAAACTGAGATGCGAATCAAAATTTATAAGAAGGAAGGTTATAAATATGGCAATTTCGAAAAAATGTACTGGGCGGGATCGCATAGCGACCGGTTGGTTTTTTCAAATGACGCTTCCTACAATCTCGTTGACGGGAAAATTGTGAAGACCCGCGTGAAAGGCGAGAGTGAGTTTAGCGAGAAAAAGGCTAAGAACGTAAAATCGAAAAAACTTACTTTTCCCGATGTGAAAGAAGGAACGATCATCGAGTTCAAATATACTCACACCACGTATAATACTATAGAGCTGGCCGACTATTACTTTCAGGAGGAAATACCCGTAAATTTCGCCTATTACCGGATGGCTACTCCCGATCCTTTCGATTACAATCGGACGCTCACCGGATATTTACAGCCCATGCGCAGCGATGAAACGATTAATCATACCGGTGGTTCATATAAAGAGCATCGTGTGACTTTCAAAGTAAACGATGCTCCCGCATTAAAGGATGAGGATTACGTCAATAATATAAATAATTACCGGTCGTGTATCAAACATGAACTCGCATCTAAGACGGCATCCAACGGAGCTGTTGAGAATTTTGCAACCAACTGGGAAGCGGTGAGCAAGAAAATCTACGACAATGATGATTTCGGACGCGAGTTGGAAAAAACTAATTATTTTGAAGAAGATCTAACGCCAGTGTTGCAAGGCAAAAACCTTCCCGAGGAAAAAATCAAAGCTATATTCGAATTCGTACGTGACCGGATGGCATGGAACGAATATACAGGTTATTCATGCGAGGATGGCGTCAAGACCGCCTATAAAAATCGAACGGGGAATGTTGCCGATATCAATTTGATGCTTACGGCAATGCTTCGGTATGCAGGCGTGAAAGCAAATCCGATTCTGGTTAGTACCCGCTCGCACGGTATTGCCATGTTTCCAAGCCGAACTGGATTTAATTACGTGATCGCCGGTGTAGAAACCGATAAAGACGTAATTTTACTCGATGCGACAAGTAAGAATTCGCAGCCTAATATTTTGCCTGCCCGAGCGTTAAACTGGATGGGAAGGATTATCAGAGCCGACGGGACCACCGCCACGGTCGATTTGATGCCCAAATCAAATTCTCTTGAGCAGATCAATCTGATGGCGACCATAGAACCAACAGGCGTAGTGAATGGACAATTGAAGGATATTTATCACGATCATAATGCGTTCGCGTTTCGGGAGAATTACCTCGGTATCAAGACCGAAAATTATTTGGAGCGTCTGGAAACTAAGTATAAAGGATTGGAAATCGACGACTATAAACTTTCCAATGGAAGTGATTTGGAAAAGCCCGTTAGCGAAACGTATTCATTCACACATAATAACCTGACAGAGATTATCGGCGACCGAATGTATTTTTCACCTCTGCTGTTTTTTGTCGTTAATAAAAATCCTTTTACGCAGGAAAAGCGAGAGTATCCGGTGGATTTTGTTTTTCCGCATCAGGATAAATATGTAATAAGCATAACCATACCGGAAGGTTACATGATTGAGTCGGTACCCAAACCTGCCCAAATTACAATGGAGGAAAATATAGGTACCTTTAAGTACAATATAACCTCGGTCGGCAATCAGGTGCAACTCGCAGTGATTTATGAAATCAACTATCCAATTGTGGGCAGTAATTATTATACTACGTTGAAAACCTTCTTTGCGCAGATGATCGAAAAGCAGAAAGAAAAAATCGTACTTAAAAAAGCCTAATGGATATCAAAAACGCGCAAACCGACGTCGATAATTGGATAAAAGCACATGGCGTCCGATATTTTAACGAACTCACCAACATGGCCCAACTTACCGAGGAAGTTGGCGAGGTTGCCCGCATTATCGCGCGCCGTTATGGCGAGCAGTCGGAAAAAGAAAGTGATAAAGACAAAGATCTTGGCGAAGAACTCGCCGATGTGATGTTTGTAGTATTATGCCTGGCGAACCAAACCGGTGTCGATTTACAGGCAGCTTTCGACAAAAAACTCGAACTTAAGACCAAGCGGGACCATGATCGGCATCACGGCAATGAAAAACTCAGGTAATTCCGAACTTTCCAATGGATGTCAAATTACATAAATCGGTTTTAAAATCTGGAGAAGTGATAAAGGTTCCGGGTTCTAAATCGGAAACCAACCGGCTGCTGATATTGAAAGCGCAGTTTCCGGAAATTTATTTGATAAATCCGTCCAATTCAGACGACAGCGTATCCATGGACGCTGCCCTGAAAAGTCATGAAAACCGCATTAATATCGGCCACGCAGGAACAACAATGCGTTTCCTGACGGCATGGTTTGCATCCCAAGAAAACCGGACAGTCATTCTCGACGGCTCAAAACGAATGCGCGAACGACCGATAGGAATATTGGTGGACGCCTTGCGGCAGTTGGGTGCGAAAATAGAATATCTCGAAAACGAAAGCTTTCCGCCAATCAAAATTTCGGGAACAAAGATTTCGGAAACAAATGTTGTGCTTGATGCCGACATCAGCAGTCAGTATATTTCGGCGCTGCTGTTGATTTCGCCCACACTTGCCAATGGAATCCAAATCGAACTCCGCGGTCAGATCACTTCACGTCCTTACATCGAAATGACACTGGCGTTGCTGAGCGATGTGGGAATGCCAACATCTTTTGCAGGTAATCGGATAAGTGTTGGTCGGCGGCCAACTTCAAGTAAAGAAGTGGAGTTTGAAATTGAATCCGATTGGTCGTCGGCGTCATATTATTATTCGATTATTGCTCTTTCGCCGCTGGGCACTCATATTTCTTTGCAAAGTTTCAAAACAAACAGTCGCCAGGGTGATAGGGTTTTGGAAAGCGTCTATCGAAAATTTGGCGTCACTACTACTTTCGGCAGAAATTCAATAGAACTTACAAAAAGCGAATTACACGATGACTTTTGTGAATTTGACTTGACGGGCTCACCTGATATTGCACAGACAGTGGCGGTGACCTGCGTCGGACTTGGAGCTGATTGCAATCTGACGGGATTGCATACCTTGAAGATAAAAGAAACCGACCGACTGATCGCTTTGCAGAACGAATTAACCAAATTTGGAGCGACTGTTTCAGTATCCGATGATTCGCTTTCAGTGAAATCCCCTGCCGATCTTAAACATAACGTAGTAGTTGAAACGTATGGCGACCACAGAATGGCGATGGCATTTGCGCCGCTTGCATTGAAAGTTCCGCTACAAGTACGCGATTCGGCTGTGGTAAGTAAATCGTATCGGTCGTACTGGGAACATTTGTCACAGATCGGATTTAAATTGGAAACACTTGCATAAAGGCCATAATCCGGGTGATTTGTTAAAATAAAGCACAAAACGCTTGACATTGCCTCTCTTACGATAGTATATTTGCAGCCGCGGCTAAAAAGGGTGTCCTTGAGCCTAACTTCAAAACTCCACTATGAAATTATCGCATTTCCAATTTAACTTACCGAAAGAACTTTTAGCAGAATACCCGGCCGATAATAGGGATGAATCACGCCTTATGGTTGTTGACCGTAAGAAAAAAACTATCGAACATCGAATGTTCAAGGATGTCATCGAATATTTTGACGATGGCGATGTGATGATTCTGAACAACACAAAAGTTTTCCCGGCAAGGTTATACGGAAATAAGGAAAAAACCGGAGCGCGGATTGAAGTTTTCCTGCTTAGGGAACTAAATGCAGAACAACGCCTGTGGGATGTATTGGTCGATCCGGCGCGGAAAATAAGGATCGGAAATAAACTGTATTTCGGCGACGACGATTCGCTTGTTGCTGAGGTAATCGACAACACAACATCCAGAGGACGTACGCTGCGTTTCCTATATGATGGTTCGTACGACGAATTCAGGAATAAATTAACTGAACTGGGTGAAACTCCAATTCCGAAATATATCAATCGCGAGGTGAATGAAGATGACGCCGAACGATATCAGACAATATATGCTAAAGAGGAAGGTGCTGTCGCTGCGCCAACGGCCGGACTGCATTTTTCGAAGCATTTATTGAAACGCCTGGAAATTAAAGGAGTTCAATTTGCCGAAGTAACGCTACATGTCGGTTTAGGAACTTTTAATCCTGTCGAGGTGGAAGATTTGTCGAAACACAAAATGGATTCCGAAGAATTGCGCATTACCCAGGAAGCGTGTGATATAGTGAATTCGGCCAAGGTGAAGAAGAAACGTGTGTGTGCTGTCGGAACCACATCAATGCGTGCAATCGAAAGCTCTGTATCTTCCGCCAGAACACTCAACCCGTTTGATGGCTGGACCAACAAGTTCATATTCCCGCCACATGAATTTAGTATTGCCGACTGTATGATTACAAATTTCCACACGCCCAAATCAACTTTGCTAATGATGATATCGGCCTTTGCCGGTCATGATTTGATGAAGAAAGCCTATGAAGAGGCGATAAAGGAAGAATACAAGTTTTACTCTTATGGCGATGCAATGCTGATCATCTAAGATAAATATAGTATCCAAAAGGTCCCTTCAGGTTTGAAACTTTGAAGGGACTTTTTTTTAGTCGACCATGTAAACGAGCTTCACCGTCACATTGGCCGTCTTTTTCTTGGCAGCGGTATTAAACGATCCGCCCCAGGAGTAATCTTCCGAAGAGTTTTGCGCAATTATCTGAAATACGCCTAAATCAGATTTCTTGAGATCGCCTAATCCGGAATTGGCGTTTTCCGCAATGCTTTTAGCCCTATTATGGGCATCTTTAGTAGCTTCGGCAATCATCTCGATTTTTAATTCGGCTAATTTGGTATAATAATATTCTGGCGGATAGGAGTAAAATTCGACACCCGAATTGATCAGCTCCGTAACTTCACGAGAAATTTTTTCAAGTTTGTCAACTTCTTTGGATTCAATCTGTACGTTTTGGGTGAGCGTGAAACCACTGAATATCTGCTGTCTCATATTCCCATTATCATCATACTGATATTGATAATCCTTGCTGATCTGAACAGCTGAAAAAACCACTTCTTGTTCGCCGACGCCTTTCGAGGATAAATAATTTTTGATGATCGCCCGGTCACTGTCCAATGCGGCATAGGCATCTTTAAGTACGTAGCTCTTTTTCGAAAACGAACCTCGCCACACGATCAAATCAGATACGAAATCCTTACTGCCCAAGCCGGTTACGCTTATGGTGTCGTCGTTGCGATTCCTGTTTCGAAAAGCATCTGATAACAAATATGCAGATACTACCACCGCTAAAGCTATAATTGCCACTGAAATTACATTCCTCATAATTGACACTATTTGCCATAAATATATGATAATTTGGGGTATTCGCCTCACCAAGGAATTCTTTATTTTTTCCTATTTTTACGGAACTTAAAATTGTACGGATGACTTTTGAAAATACACGGGAATTTGCACTCGAACTCGACAGCCACGATCCTTTGGCAAAATATCAGCAAGAATTTATTTTTCCAGAAATAAAGGGTAAGAAGGCTATTTATTTCACCGGAAATTCGCTGGGTTTGCAGCCGAAACGCACCAAAGAATATGTTGATGAGGTTATGACCGATTGGGCTAAGCTGGCGGTCGAAGGTCACTTTGTAGCCGACAAGCCCTGGTGGGATTACCATGAGCGGTTCGCCAATCCGCTGAGCTCAGTGGTTGGTGCATTACCGTCGGAAGTGACCGTCATGAATACGCTTACCGTCAACTTGCATTTGATGATGGTGTCGTTTTATCGGCCGACGCCAAAAAAATACAAAATCATTTGTGAGTCGAAAGCTTTTCCAAGCGATCAATACATGTTGCAAAGCCAGGTTTGTTTTCACGGCTATAAACCCGAAGACGCCATTGTGGAAATCCAGCGGCGTGAAGGCGAGCACAACATTCGCCTGGAAGATGTTTTGGCCAAAATCGATGAAGTCGGTGACGAGCTTGCATTGGTATTATTGGGTGGCGTAAACTATTACACAGGCCAGGTTTTCGACATCAAAACTATTACAGAAGCCGGTCACAAGGTTGGCGCTTACGTAGGCTGGGATCTGGCGCACGCAGCGGGAAATATTAAGCTTGAACTGCATGATTGGAACGTCGATTTTGCAGCATGGTGCAGTTATAAATATATGAATTCGGGTCCTGGAAATGTTTCTGGCTGTTTTATTCATGAAATGCATCACGAAGATACCGACTTGCACAGATTCGCTGGCTGGTGGGGCCATAACAAAGAACGCCGATTCATGATGGAACCGCAATTCGATCCTTGCAAGGGTGCCAATGGTTGGCAGATAAGTAATTTACCCGTACTATCCATGGCTCCGTATTTGGCATCAGTAATGATGTTTGATGAGGTTGGAATGGATGCGCTGATCGCCAAACGGGATCAGATAACGGCGTATCTTGATTATGTGTTGAAAGAGATCGATTTGGAAGTCAGCAGTACATTTGAAATTATTACGCCAGCCGAAAACGAGCGCGCCTGTCAGTTATCGGTTTTCCTGCATGGCGAAGGTCGGCCGCTTTTTGATTATTTATTGGAACACGGCATAGTTACCGACTGGCGTGAGCCGAATGTCATCAGACTGGCACCAGTTCCGCTTTATACTTCATATCTCGACATTTACGAATTCGGCCAAATTTTGAAGGACGGAATCAATAATAAATAAGTTTACTTTTCATGACCAAGCAACAAATTATCGATTCATTCGACCCGTCACAGCCAGGCCTTGCCGATGGCAATATTTTCGGATTGCCATTTACAGCCGATCAAAGCGAAGTTGTAGTGATACCCGTGCCCTGGGAAGTTACCGTCAGTTATGGCGCGGGCGCCTCCCAAGGCCCTGACGCAATCCTGAATGCTTCATTTCAAGTCGATTTACATCATCAGGAGTATCCCGAACTATGGAAACAGGGCATCTATCTCGATACGAATGTGGTTACCGATGAATGGCTGACCGAAGGACAGCGGTTAAAAGAAATGGCGCAGCCCATTATAAAAGCTCTCGAAAACGGTGAAATTGTCGGTTCGGGTCATCCGCTTGATAACGACCGGAATTATATCAACGCGATGTGCCGTAAACTGCATGACGCTGTAAAGCAACAGACGCTGCATTGGATTTCAAAAGACAAGAAAGTTGCGCTGCTTGGTGGTGATCACAGTACGCCGCTGGGTTATTACGAAGCTTTGGCCGAAACATACGGTGAGTTTGGGATCTTACATCTGGATGCCCATATGGATTTGCGAATCGCTTATGAAGGTTTTACCTACTCGCATGCATCTATCATGTATAACGCATTAAAATTGCCGCAGATTACAAAAATAGTGTCAGTCGGAATTAGGGATTTCTGTAAAGAAGAGGTCGATGTAGTACAAGAGCATGCTGGTCGTGTGGTGGTTAATACGGATGCTGACCTAAAAGCACAAACTTTTGAAGGCAAAACCTGGAAGCAACAGTGCGATAGGTTTATTGATGCATTGCCGGAAAAGGTAGTAGTGAGTTTCGATATCGACGGACTCTATCCGTGGTATTGCCCTAATACAGGAACTCCGGTGCCGGGTGGCATTTCATTTGAAGAAGCGGCGTATCTGATTTCAAAATTAGCTGACAGCAACAAGAAAATCATCGGGTTCGATCTTGTGGAGGTCGCCCCGGGAGATGATGACTGGGATGGGAACGTAGGAGCCCGCATGTTATACCACATGTGCGGCGCGCTCGCCAAAAATAGCGGCTTACACACTGGTAATAAGCTGCGATTCTAAAATTAAAAATCCCCTGTTTTTGCAGGGGATTTTTATTATTCTTAAGGACGGCTTCCTGTCGCTAATCGGTATAGGATTCCGATTACTGCAAGAACCAATAAAATATGTATTAGATTTCCGACAGCTTCGCCGAAAGCAAAGTATCCAATAGCCCATCCGATAAGTAAGATGACAACGATTAACCAGATTAAATCTCTCATAATGGTGTTATTTTTAAGAAGTTATAAAATGAAATTACAATTTAATGATTAAAAATTTAGGCAACTTATGTTAAATTTAACATTAACTGATTGGGTATTGTAAACTTTGATTACTTCGAAAATAGTGCCGTATCGCGGCGAAGGTGATGGGCGAAGGCAAATCAAACTAAGGAAGGTGCCGCTACATATCTATAATAATTCCCTAATTTTGTCGAAATTAATTTCTGATGCAGAAACCTCTTCGTATTGCAATTGTCGGTTCAGGTCTGGTGGGATCGCTTTTGGGAATCTATCTCCGCAAAGCTGGGCATTCGGTTGAGATTTACGATCGAAGCCAGGATATAAGAACCGTAAAGTTCTCTGGTCGGTCAATTAATCTCGCCATGTCCCCACGAGGCTGGAAAGCCCTGGATGCGGTAGGTATTGGCGATGCGATTCGGTCGATTGCATTGCCAATGGACAAACGGGCAATTCATCTGAAGGATTCCGTCGCCGAACAACATTACGGTCAGGAAGGCGAAACCATCGATTCGCTGTCCCGAGGTATGTTGAACAGAAGAATGGTAGATCTTGCGGAAGAAGCCGGTGTGATCTTTCACTTCGAGCAAAAGGTCTGGGATGTGACCCTGGCCGACGCTACACTGCATATTGGCGAAACCGAGCGAGGTGAATGGTCGGAGGTGAAGCACGATATCGTTTTTGGGGCTGATGGTGCATTCTCCCGCATTCGGCACCGTATGCAACGACAAAGTATGTTTAACTATTCACAAGATTTCCTGGAAACGGGTTACAAGGAACTGAACATTCCGGCCAATCCTGACGGCAGCCATAAATTGGATCCCTCATCCTTTCATATTTGGCCCCGAGGCGAATATATGTTGATTGCACTTCCTAATTTGGATGGCAGTTTTACCTGTACGCTTTTTATGCCGTTTGATGGTGAGAATTCTTTTGCGGCACTCACTGATCGGGCGAAAGTCGAAGCATTTTTCAGAGAAAATCTACCGGATACTGTCGATGTGATCCCCAATCTGGTACACGACTTCTTTACAAACCCGACGAGTACACTGGTTACCATGAAGTGCTATCCTTGGACATATTCCGATAAAGTGGCGTTAATCGGTGATGCCTGCCATGCAATTGTACCTTTTTATGGTCAGGGCATGAATGCAGGATTTGAAGATATTTCGGTATTGAATGAGCTGATGCAGCAGTATGGCGATGACTGGAAGACTATTTTTTCAGAATATCAGTCGCAGCGAAAGCCAAATGCCGACGCCATTGCCGAATTGTCTTACCGCAATTTTTTAGAGATGAGCTCCAAAACCGCCGATCCGCAGTTTCTGCTGCGAAAGAAAATCGAAAAATGGTTCGCCGACCGGCATCCCTCCATGTGGGAACCATTATATAGCAGGGTTACTTTTAGCCACCGACCGTATGCTGAAGCTCTGGCAATCGGTGACCGTCAAAAAATAATTATGGACGATATTATGATGATTCCCAATATCGAGCGGGTGTGGGATTCTGAAATGATTGAGAAAAGAATACTGCAGGAACTTCAGGATAATTAGTCCTTCTGCGCATTATGACGCACAACTGGAATATTATCAACCTTTTTATTGGCCGCCGTAAGCAGTACACGCAACGTGCTGTCGTTATTGAAATAACTGTACGCCCAGGTGATGAATATCGAAAGTTTGTTTTTCACACTTAAGATCAACATCAAATGCACAAACATCCATAGAAACCAAGCAAATCTCCCCTGAAAACTGAATTTGGGCAAGTCGACAACTGCTTTTCTTTTCCCAACCGTAGCCATTGAGCCTTTATCGTGATACTCAAATTCGGTCTGAGGTTTAGTATCAAGAATAAGTTTCAGGTTTTTTGCCAATACTTTCGCCTGTTCAATTGCAACACTCGCGACCTGAGGATGCCCTTTCGGGTAAGCCGGCGTTTCCATATAGGCAATATCGCCAATAGCATATACATCGCGTAATCCCAATAACTCATTATGACGGCTCACGAGCAATCTATTACCTCTTGTAATACATTCTTCGGGGATTCCGGGTAATTTGTTGCCAGCGATACCTGCGGCCCAAATAACGTTCCGCGCTTCAATAGTGTTGCCGTTCTGAAGAGTAACCGTCTTGCCATCGTAATTACTCACAATCGTTTCGGTCATTACCACAACGCCCAGTTCCTCGAGATAATGCCGGGACATTTTTCGCGATTCGTCACTCATCGGACTCAACACATGCGGCGAACCTTCAAGAAGGTATACAGTAAGTTTGCTAAAATCTTTATCTGGATAATCGCGGGGAAGTATGTTTTTCTTCATTTCGGCGAGTGCTCCTGCCAGTTCGACGCCGGTGGGACCGCCGCCAACGACCACAAAGTTCATCATGGCCTGCAAATGTTCAGGTGATGCGATGAGTGCATCTTCGAATGTTTGAAGGATGCGGTTGCGAAGTTGGATAGCTTCGGGAACCGATTTCATTGGGAAAGTACAACTTTCGATATGTGGGTTTCCGAAATAGTTCGTGGTGCAGCCAAAGGAGATGACCAAGTAATCATAGTCAAAATCAGCTATGGAAGTTTTTATGGTTTTATTGTTGGTATCCACGCTCAAAACATCGGCGATCCGAATTCGCACATTTTTGGAATGTTGGAAAACTTTCCGCAGAGGAAAAGAAATGCTGGCGGGCTCCAGCCTTGCGGTGGCTACCTGATACATTAATGGTTGGAACTGGTGATAGTTATTTTTATCGATTAACAGCACATCGTAGCGCGAATTTTCAAGATCCTGCGCTAACCGCAAGCCGGCAAATCCGGCCCCAACAATTACAACCTTCTTTCGACTCTTCATATTTAGGAGATTTTAGAGAAGTAAATTTACCATTTTGACTTCGGTAAAAAGATTATGTTAACGTTTCGTAAAGAAATCGGGAATGCTAAATATTATATTTAGGAATGAACAACTTTTCAGCATAAACTGCTAAGACAGCGCCGGGTAATTTAAGCTGATTTTTAGTGAATTATAAAATGTTAATTTTTTTCGGCGTTGCCTGAAAAATTAGGGTGTTCCGCAAGATTAAATAAATGCTAATAAAACTGAAAAAAGTTTTTTTATTTGAAGTAAAAAATTAAATTTGCTCCTATTCAAAATTTTTACCATTAAGTAGTATCTATCAAATTAAAAAAAATTAAAATTTAAAGAAATGGCAAACGTTACAAAAGAAAGTAGTTCAAACGGGGGTAATATTTTTTCTATTATTGCTATTGTGGGCTGTTTATTGATCGGATTTTTGATCCGAAATTTCATATTGGGTGATCCGTCCAACTTTGAAGGCGGCGATCCCGCAAATCACCCACTACCGGGGAATTACCTTGGAATGGTATATAAAGGAGGAAATGTAGTTCCGATTCTTATGGGTCTACTGCTTATGGTAATCGTGTTTTCAATCGAGCGTTTTTTCGTCATCACTAAAGCGGCAGGTAAAGGCAACCTTGATAAATTCATGAAGAAGATTCAGGTTAGCGTAAATAATGGTGATATTGACGGAGCTATCGCGGCGTGCGATTCTCAAAAGGGTTCTGTTGCCAACGCTATCAAAGCTGCATTGGTTAAATATCAGGAAGTTAAAAAGGAAGGTTTTGACAGCGAGAGCGCATCTGAAACCATCCAGAAGGAAATCGAAGAGGCTACATCATTGGAAATGCCAATGCTTGAGAAAAACATGACGATATTGTCATCATTAGTATCATTAGGTACTCTTGTGGGTCTATTGGGAACAGTATTGGGTATGATCACCGCTTTTGGTGCACTTGCAACAACCGGTACTCCAGATCAGGCAGCTCTAGCTAATGGTATTTCTGAGGCACTTATCAACACTGCCACCGGTATCTTAACTTCAGTTCTTGCTATTATAGCTTACAATTACTTTACTTCGAAAATCGATACTCTTACTTACGCTATCGATGAGGCTGGTTCTACAATAATCGGCACTTACCGACGTTTTAAAGGTAGCTTGAGAAACTAAATAAATTCGATGTCGGCCCGCAAAGGCCGGCATTTTATAACATAAAAATATATAATGGCAAAAGTAAAAATGTCTAAGAAAATGACGGCAATAGATATGACCGCGATGTGTGATGTCGCGTTCTTATTGCTAACATTCTTTATATTGACAGCTACTGCACGGCAGCCTGAACCTTTGCCGGTCGACACTCCCGCGTCAACGGTCCAGACAAAGCTTCCAGAGAGCGATCTTGCGACGATTACCGTAGGAGACGGAAAAGTGTTTTTTGGTGTCTCAGGTCAAAATGTACGAAAACGCACATTGGAGATGATGAGCGAAAAATACGGTATAACGTTCACTGAAGATGAGAAACAGAGATTCGCATTGATGGAGTCGTTTGGCGTACCGATTGAAAGTCTTAACAGCATTATCGCAATGAGCAGCGCCGACAGGATTGCCGCAAATCAACCGGGAATTCCAAAAGACTCTACTAATAATCAACTGGGAGATTGGGTACGAAATGCCCGATTGGCAACCATTGAGATAGCCGACACCGAACTAAAGGTTGCTATTAAGGGAGATGCAAAAGAGGAATATCCAGCCATTAAACGCATAATGGATATTTTACAAGATCAGAAAATTAATAGTTTTAATCTTGTCACTGGTTTGCGAGGCGATGAATTTTAATTTAAAACAAACTTACAGATGGCTCAATTAGATACCGGCGGCGGCGAAAGTAAAAAAGGCGGAAAAGTCAGAAGTAAAAAGCAGAATTCAACGGTCGATTTGACCGCAATGGTTGATTTGGCTTTTCTATTGATTACTTTCTTTATGCTTACGACTTCGCTTTCCAAACCTCAGTCGATGAATTTGGGATTGCCGGATAAAAATGAAGATACTACTAAAGATGATGACATTAAAGTCGATGAAAATCGGACGATGACACTACTTTTAGGTGACAACAATAAGTTGATGTATTATATGGGAATCATGAATACTCCCATGGCACCAAAAGAGATAGCATATGGCAAATCCGGTATTCGTGCCGAGTTGCTATCGCAAAAAGAAAAGGTGGTGAATTATACAGGAACTTCTGAAAAAGGGTTGATAGTTATAATAAAACCGAGCCCTAAATCAAACTACCGCAATCTGGTTGATGCGCTCGATGAGATGGCGATAGTGGATGTACCTACGTACGCGATTGTCGATATCACCCCGCCTGAAGCGGAAATTATTGACGGTACGCCGGCAGAACCTGCTACAGCAGAGTAACCTTAAATTCTCACAACATGAAATTAGATATATTAAAAGGACAATGGCTCGATATTGTTTTTGAGAATCGCAATAAGTACTACGGTGCTTATGAACTTCGAAAAAACAATCCGAAAACGACTATGAAGTCGCTTGCGATTGGCGCTGCTGTGTTTGCTTTTTTAGTAAGCATTCCCATGCTAGCGCGGTTAGTGCCCGATAAAAAGGAGGATGCAGTGGTGCTCGATCAGAAGATCACGACCGTAAAACTTCCGCCAAAAAAGGAGATCGAAATCCCTAAAGATCTTCCGCCACCGCCACCGCCACCTCCGCGTCAAGATCAGAAGAAATTTGTTAAGCCTGTAGTGGCCAAAGCTGAGGAAGTGGTCGAGGAGCCACCTAAGATTAAAGAGCTGGTTGATAAAAAAATTGGTTCTGAAGACATCAAAGGAGATCCCGATGCGAAACTTACAATTGAACCTGTAGGTACGGGTCCTAAGGATATTGACGACGATAACACCATTTATAATACCGCGGGAATCGAAGTTAAACCTGATTTCCCAGGTGGTATTCAGAAGTTCTACAATTATATTTCCAACAACTTCCGTTTCGAGGAAGAAGGTGTTAGTGGAAGGGTAATCGTTACTTTCGTAGTCGAAAAAGACGGATCGCTCACTGACATCAAAGTTGTTCGGGATATCGGATTTGGTTCGGGGGCAGAAGCCATTCGCGTATTGAAGAAATCACCGCGATGGATACCAGGTGAACAGAACGGTAAAAAGGTTAGGGTACTCTATTCCTTGCCAATTTCCATTCAGGCGCCACGATAATGATTAAACCTAAGACTGATAATCAACAAAAGAAATCGCCACAACAGCGGTTTCTTTTCGTTATAGGTGCACTCTTTTTTGTTCTATATCTTGCTATGGGATTGACTGTCATTTTTTGGGATGACTTTCCCATAAGGATGGAGACTCCATATAGAATCGCATTAGGAGTGATTCTTATAGTGTATGCAGGATTTCGCTTTTTCCGCATGTTAAAATGAAAAACTATGAGCTACATTCGTTTGCTTTTATTGATTATTGTTCTAGTAGGTTGCGATAATAAAAAGGCCAAAGACGGCGAAACTATTTTGAAAGGAAAGACTTCCATTATAGTCGATGAATCATTATTGCCGATCATTCAGGACCAGATAATGGTATTCGAGGGTGATTACGATGCCAAAATAACCGCGACACCGAGATCCGAGAAGGAAGCGATTCGAGCATTTTCATCAGATACAGCCAAAATAGTTATACTAGCCAGGGATCTTACCGCGCAGGAATTGAAACTTTTTAACCAGAAAGCCATTAATCCTGTACGTACTAAATTTGCCACCGATGCTATCGTTTTCATAGCCAATAAGCAAAGTCGTGATTCGGT
>JADMKR010000169.1 GCA_015478765.1 Flavobacterium sp. | reverse complement strand
CCGCTGCAGTAGATTTGGCCATTGCCGTCTTGCCCTGCTCGATCGCTTTTTGAAAGTCACCTGATTTAAAGCTCATGTCGGCCTGGAAGTACGACAGCTTTTCTTTATACTTTTCCTCACCGGCAACTTCATCAAAATATTTGGAAGCTTCCTGATAATTATCGCCTTCATAGGCCATGAAACCGAGGTAGTATTTTGCCTGCGAACCGTACTCTTTCGAATTCACGACGGCATTAAAATAAGGCGTGGCTTCTTTTTGCTTTCCTCCGGCAAACAACGCATAACCCTTTTGGAAATTAAATTTCTGGCGATCGGCGGCGTTTAGTGTGTTTTCATCCACTCGCTCAAAATATTCCAGCGCCTGCGGATACCTTCCCTGGTCGAAATAGTAGTGGGCAACTTCAATGAAGGCCTGGTTTTGCTTGGTGCTGGTTGGATAATCGGTTACGAAATCCTCCATCAATTGATCGGCACCTTGCTGTTCGAGCCGAATGGCCGTATTTGCTATGTAGTAGGCCGCATCGGCTTCGATATCGGAATGCTGGGTTTCGGTCTTTATTTTCTCGAATAAAATCTGCGCCGATTGATACTGGCTGTCTTTATACAATTCCAGGGCACGGTTGTATTCGCTAAGATCGTTGGTATAAATTTCTGATTTTTGTGCTGATGCTGATGTTCCTGCAGCGAGTAAGAGTAGAAAAAGCCAGGATTTTATTTGCATTTTGATGTTTTTTAGAAGATTCAAATGTATTGCATTCTGCTGGGTATAACGGCCTGCCTTTAGGTTTTATTATGAACAGTTTTTTAACAAATACGGGTAGTGGCGACATCGGGAAATTTTATTTTGAATACAGTCCTTATCTTCTTACTTTTACGTCCAAATTGATTCTTATGCCACAGCCTGTTGTTTTTTTGCGGAATGTCACCATTTTTCAGGAGCAAAAAATTATTTTGTCGGATGTAAACCTCGAAGTCAATCACGGCGAGTTCATTTACATCATCGGAAAAACCGGCTCGGGCAAGAGTAGCTTCATGAAAACACTGTACGCCGATTTGCCGCTGCAGGAAGGCCAGGCGAGTATCGTTGGTTATGATCTGGCCGCGCTTAAAGAATCGCAAATCCCATATTTACGCCGTAAAATTGGCATCGTATTCCAGGATTTCAAATTGCTCCCCGACAGGACAATCAATGAAAATATGTTGTTCGTTCTGCGTGCCACAGGCTGGAAAGACAAAATGGAAATGCAGGAGAAAATTGGCGAGGTACTCGATAAAGTCGATATGCGCGGGACGCTGACAAAAATGCCACACCAGCTTTCGGGCGGCGAACAGCAGCGAATCGCGATAGCGCGTGCTCTGTTGAACGACCCGGAATTGATTTTGGCCGATGAACCTACCGGAAACCTGGATCCGCAAACCAGCGTCGAAGTAATGGAAACGCTTCGGAAAATCAATGCCAACGGAAAAACCATCATTATGGCGACACATGATTATGCATTGCTTTTGAAATATCCGTCAAAAACACTTAAATGCGAGAATAAAACGCTTTTCGAAGTTGTTCAGCGAACGGTTTAGCAGCCGAGTTGATTTAATTTCGCCAGATCCGGTCGATTATTTGCCGGGCATTCTTCAGGTCGCTCAAATGATCTTCCAACACATCCCGTCGATGTTCAAAATCTATAAAAGGCATACGCTGTAATTTCCTGATCTTTTGCTTTATTTCGTCGTCGGATGTGACCGTTTCGCAGAGCGCCATCACTTTTTCATCGTCGGTGATATTCTCATTGATGATGCAATGCCGACTGTTGAAAAGCGCTGCCATCAGTTTTAATTTGGTTCCCGATTTCTGATACGACAAAACCAAATTTATATGGGCATCCACCAATAACTGTCGGAGTTGATCGTGCGACTTTATTTTTTCAAATTTGATATTGGCCGATTTCCCAATGTAACGCGCCACCACTTCGCTCCCACTGCCCGAGGCGATCACTAAATTCATATCGGGAATATCTTTAAAAATCCGAATCAGTGTCCGTACAGCGCGCAAATTATCCGACATCCGTAGATCGCCGTGGTAAAAAGCGTACTTGCCGAAACCTTCCAGTGGCAAAACCTTCCCGTTCCCGTGAAAAACAGGGATGTATTCTGAATTGCCATACATGCGATTAGCGTAGTCATTTTCAAATTCCGACAATGCAAAAACGACATCGAATTGGGAAATAATTTTCTCGAAGCGCTGCAATTTGATGGCTTCGGATGAATACGCCCATTTTTTGAAAATATTGAGTTCGCTGCTGGCTATCCCTTTGAAATAATGGTGTTCGATATTGTGCATCCGCAGGAATTTGGGATGATGGGGAAGCAATTTTTTATGAACCAGATAGGCACTCTTGATTCCTTCAAATAAAATCGGGGCCTTCACCTTATCCAGATTCGCAAGTAGTTCCAGACTGTTTCGCGAGCGGACCGAATAGGGAAGCATCGACAAAAAGCCGGTAGGCCGCCGATGGATTTGGTAAAAATAGACCTCGGTACAAATGCGCTGCAATTCAGGGAATTGAGACGGGATCTCATCAGCAAAACAATGCAGGTAAATCGAAACTCCCAGTTCATGCAGTGCTTTCAATTTGTGGAAAACCTCAACAACTCCGCCATACACAGGTGGATACGGATTGTCGAAACTGACGATGTGAAGCACTCGATTTTGCATTATGCACAAAAATAAGATTAAAAAAGAAGTAACGACCGATTTAATTATATTTGGTTTCAATTTCTGCCCATGCCATTTTTTTCAGTCGTCATCCCACTTTACAACAAAGAGAAGTTTATTGGAGCTACCCTGAACAGTGTGGCCAACCAAACATTCGGCGATTTTGAAGTTATTATTGTTGACGATGCTTCGACCGATGACAGCCTTAAAGTTGCAGAAAATCATCCACAGAAGGCGAGTATTGTAAAACATGTTCAAAACCGCGGACTTTCAGCAGCGCGAAACAAAGGAATTAGGAATTCGGCTGCTAATTTCATCGCATTTCTTGACAGCGACGATTTGTGGCGGCCCGATTTCCTCGAAAAAATGCACCAATTGATTACCCGTTTTCCCGAAGCCGGTTTATTTGGCGCCAACTATGAAGAAGTATATACCGACGGTTTGGCGGTAGCTCCCGATAAAAACCTCGAATTGCACGAAGGGAAAATGGCATTAGTGTCCGATTTTTTTGCGGCCAATTCGCATCAGCCAATTTTTTGCTACAGCAGCGTCGTCGTGAAAAAGGAAGTCTTTGAAAATGCGGGATTTTTTGATGAGAACATTTCGCTGGGCGAAGATGTCGATTTTAATATCCGGGCAGCGGCCCAG
>JADMKR010000168.1 GCA_015478765.1 Flavobacterium sp. | reverse complement strand
GTAACAAATCCGATGCTTTTTTCTTTGATCGTGTCGGGATATTTAACCGCTACATTGGTAATACCGGCTTGAATGACGGTAGCCAACAATCGTTTAAACGGACCGTGAAACGAACTCAACAAAACTTTGTTTGTCAGGAAACCGGTACCAAGGCCGAGAGCACCTCGCATAATATCTGCTTGTAATCCGGGCGAATTCTTTACAGAATCAACCGCATGAGAAAGCAAATTTCCGGGCTTTAGGCTGTCGACAAGCTTGTGAACCTCATCGGTGATAGCCTGCTTTTCAGCAGCTTGTCTGGCCTCTAACAATTGGATTTGTTTGGTGAGAGAAACGGAATTATTAATTACCTCCATAATCAGTCTTTGAAAATCTGTTTGACAATAATGTTTGTGATGCTATCTTGTAATGACTTCTTCGCCAATACGACAACAACCAAAACTAGAGCGTAAATTCCCGCAACCAGGAAGAATCCGTAGTGCGCACCGCCGAGAACTTCACCGAAATATAATGCGGCTGCAATCCCGACAAACAAAAAAAACATTGATGCTAAAACCCAAAGAACATAAACAATGGCGACTGTCGCGAAAGAGTCGGATGCTTTCTTTGCAGCTTTGAGTTTATAGAGCTCCATGCTTGTTTTTGCATATTGCTCAACTTGCTCATATATCTTTTTGGTGGCTGACTTTTCTTCTTCCATCATGTTTGCGATTGTTAAAATTTACAAAGTACCTGCGTTGCCAGTTCCTTGTGATTTAGAACCTGACGACTGTGATCCTCCTGTTGATTGAGAACCTGAAGATTGTGAACCTGAAGATTGGCTTCCGGCCATGCTTCCGGCAGCTGCAGTATTTGCAGATCCTGAGCCGCTTTCACCACCAACCATTGATTCAAGTTTGCTGGTTACACCGTCAACAACGTCGTTGTACTTATCTTTCAATCCGCCAATTCTGTCTTTTAGGTCGCCAGTGTACTGTGAACCTTTTTTGCCGATTTTACGACGAGTTTCAACTCCCTTGTCTGGTGCCATTAAAATTCCGACAACTGCTCCGATGGCAATACCTGCCAATGTTCCTAATAAAAAATTACTTCTCATGGTTACTTAATTTAGTTGTTAATGATTTGTTTTTCTTAAAGCTTGCGATTAAATATAGTTTTCATAGCAATTTTTCCCCGACAGCTTTAAGTTATGTTCGATTGGTTTATGCTTGATTGATTTTTGAGCTCAACATCTGCTCTGCTCTGTGACGAGATTTTTTGGCTAATTTTTCGCCACCTGAATGTTCGCTCATACTATCGTTGCTCATCGATGACGACGATCCAAATTTTTCTTTTAGTCCGTGTAGCGCATCACTGCAAGTACTCCCTAAATTTCTAAGATGATACTTACTTGATTTCGGCATTACAAGTGACGCACCTACTAGCACAGCACCTGCCGCAACTCCGATCATTAAATTTCTGTTTCGCATAATTTTCTATTTTTATCGTTTATAAAAAGCTTCTTTCCCAAAGATATCCGAGCAACTCATCATCGGATACCGCCGAATGTTGATTTTCATCTTGCTGATCGGTTTCACTATTTTGGCCGTAGCCTGCTCCCGATCCGCCTAATGCTTCTTCTTTCTCAGTAGCCTGATTTTTGTCGTTAGTAAACATATCTAGTGGATTTTTTTGTTGTTAAACGTCTTTTACAAAGTTGGCTTTAACATCAGCAAAATGCTTTATATAATATCTTATAAATTTTATACTATTCTAAGCCGTAAAGGGTTTGATGGCAAAGCTTCAATTGCAGGCCCCTCGATCACCTCCCCATTTGTCTTGAATCGGCTGCCGTGACACGGGCAGTCCCAGCTTGTTTCGGCTTCATTAAATCGAACCACGCAACCCATATGGGTACAAATGGCCGACACAATTTCAGCCTGCCCGTCCTGATGTCGGTAAACCGCGAGTTTATGTCCGTTGTGATCAATTACGCGCCCCGTGCCCAACTCAATTTCACCTAGACTTTCGATATCGCCTTGCGATGGAAAATCTTTGATCACCTGAATAGCATTATTTACATTTTCTTTTACGAAGTCTTTCAAAGATTTTAAAGGCGTATGCCGATTCGCATCGTATAAATCCGAATACTTGTTTTCACGGCCAATTATTTTATCAGCCACAATCATCGCCGCCAATGTCCCGTAAACCAATCCGCTTGTCGAAAATCCGGTCATGATGTGGATTTTTCCCCAATACTGACCGATATACGGCAAACCGTCAGCAGGACTATATTGTTGGGCGCCCCACAAATATTTCAGCTCGCCCACATTAAATCGTTGTTTCAAGTAATTTTCAATCTCAGAAATGTACTTCGAACTATCACCATGTTGACCGGTTTTAAATTTATCGCTGACAATCATTATATATCGCTTGCCATCTTCACGATAAATCCGGATGGAATGCTTCGGATGACCAACATCCCAGAAAATACCATCCGAAAGCGAATCGTCCAACAGTTCGCCCGCCACTGCAAATTCGCGATAGGGCCCGAGAACCGTTTGCACCGGGTAAATTCCGATTGGCGTATGTGTCGCCATAACAATCGCGTCTGCGGTAATGGTTCCCATCTCGGTTTCGACAATTCCGGTATCGCCGTCTGCCGAGATCACTTTGCTGTTCTCGTAAACCTTGCAGTTTTCAGGAAGCGCTGCCGCCAGTTTCTGAACGTATTTTAAAGGATGATACTGAGCCTGAGCCGGAATTACCATCATTTTCCTGGTCTCAAACGGAAGCCCTTGCTGAATGTATTGCGGCATCAAACCGCATAGTTCGAGCGCGTCATATTCGCTTGAAAAGAAATCTTCAGTATGCGGAGTCGACTCTTCGGCGTAAAAATGCATCGGCACGTTTACGTAATCGCAGTCGATCTCAAACTCGACAATGTTATTTTCGATCAAATGCATCGCTTCTTTTCGCGACTCAACCACGCTTTTCATAACATCCGAGTTCCATTTGCTCTTGATGTAACTCAGATTTTCATCAATTGTCGCATAAAGATTTCCGGTCGAATAACCGGTTGTCCCCTGCCCGATTTTCATCGCTTCAAGTACGATCACGCGTTTCCCTTCTTTTGAGAGTTGCATCGCTGCAGTAATTCCCGTAATCCCGCCGCCAATGATTACCACATCTACAGCCGAATTTCCTTGATATGTCGGGTACGACTGACCTTCCAAGGCCGTTCCTACCCAAATTGATTTTGGTCCCATAGTCTATTTGTTGTTTTGTTTTCAGCAAAAAATGGAGCTTACGGGCTCCATTTCACTTACATTTAAGTTCTATTTTAAATCAGGTAGTAAACGCCGTCCTGATAGGTATCG
>JADMKR010000167.1 GCA_015478765.1 Flavobacterium sp. | reverse complement strand
AAGTACAGCAAACCACAGAATGACAAGATTTATTCAATCATCTTTTGATTTTTTATCCGAGTTGAAGTCGGGTGGTCAGCGCGAGTGGATTAGTTCCTAATTCTGAAATCTACAATCTACAATCTACAATCTAAAATCTGAACTCTGAAATCTATTTTATACCTTAGCGTCTCATTACAAGCCATTTAAAATAATACACGCCATGTCAGAAATCACCTCATTCCCCATCCGCAGCTGGTCGGAAGACGACCGCCCACGCGAAAAATTACTCTTGAAAGGCAAAGCCGCTTTAAGCGATGCCGAACTTCTCGCAATCCTCATTGGCTCGGGCAGCCGAAACGAAACCGCCGTCGGGTTGAGTCAGCGTATACTTTCAAGTGTCAACAACAACCTGAATGCGCTCGGCAAATTATCGATCCAGCAACTGACTTCCTTTAAAGGCATCGGCGAAGCCAAAGCGATAACGATTGCTGCCGCAATGGAACTCGGCCGCCGCCGGCGCGATGAAGTTACAATCGATCTCACAAAAGTGACCTCCAGCCGAACGATTTTCGAACTGATGCAGCCCATCATCGGCGAACTGTCGCATGAGGAATTCTGGATCATTTATCTGAACAATTCAAACAAGGTTGTTCACAAGTGCCAGCTTTCGAAAGGCGGTATGACCGGGACTGTCGTCGATGTTCGGTTGGTTTTTAAACTCGCGCTTGAACATCGGGCGACGGCTATTATTTTATGCCATAATCATCCCTCGGGAACATTGATCGCAAGCGACGCCGATAAAAATATAACCCGCAAAATTAAACTCGCCGGTGAGAATCTCGACATTCGGGTTTTGGATCATCTGATCATCACCGAAACTGCCTATTTCAGCTTTGCCGATGACGGAATTTTGTGATGAATTGGTTATCTTGCGGCCAATTGAAATTCCTGAAATGATATCTGCACAACAGTTAAGTTACGCTTATAAAAACAATGCGCCGCTTCTTTTCCCCGACTTGAATTGTACTGCCGGCGAAGCGCTATTGATAACCGGCGGTTCGGGGACAGGAAAAACCACATTGCTGCATTTGCTGGCCGGACTGATTCGTCCCAAAACAGGTAACATAATTATTGACGGCATCGATCTGAACTCCTTGTCCGAAAAGAAGCTGGATTCTTTCCGCGGACAAAACATAGGCCTCGTTCTTCAGGAATCCCATTTCGTAGAATCATTATCGGTCGCCGAAAATATACAGCTGGCTTCATGGCTGGCATCGGGAAAGAAATCTTCAAGCTTACATGGGTTTCTCGAGCAACTCGGCATTGGCGACCAATCGCATAAACTGCCATCACAACTCAGCATAGGACAACAACAGCGCGTTTCCATTGCCCGTGCATTGATAAACAAACCGCGGCTTTTATTGGCAGATGAACCAACATCAAGTTTGGACGATGCCAATGCTTTTGCGGTAGCCGACCTGCTTTCTGAGCTGTCGAAACAATCCAAGACCGCACTGATTATCGTCACCCACGACCAACGACTTAAAGACCGATTCAAAAACGCCATCTCATTATGATAGCCAAAATTGCCTGGAGAAATATTACTTACAAGCCGCTTAATACGATACTGAGCCTGATTTTGCTGACAGCCGCTGTTGCCATTATTTCGTTGCTGATGTTGTTGCAGGAGCAATTTGAAAAGCAGTTTTCCGGAAACATCGATAACATCGATATGGTGATTGGCGCAAAGGGGAGTCCGCTGCAGCTGATTTTATCAGCCGTTTATCAAATGGATGCACCTCCGGGAAACATCAGTTATGATCAGGCAAAAACCTACATTAACCATCCGTTTGCGCAAAGCGCTGTCCCGTTGGCATTCGGTGATAATTATCTCGGATTTAAGATTGTTGGAACGACGCCCGATTATTTGAAGATTTACGCATCCGGAATCGGTTCGGGGAAAATGTATTCAGACAATTTTGAGGTTGTGATTGGTGCCGAAGTTGCGGCTAAATTAAAGCTGAAGATTGGCGACACCTTTTTTGGTGCGCATGGTGATGCGGCCGAAGGCGAGGTCCACGAAGAATATCCGTACGTTGTTGTTGGAATTGCGGCACGTTCGGGAAAAGTTGCCGATAACTTAATACTGACAAAGATCGAAAGTGTTTGGGCGATGCATGAATCGCACGATCACAATCCGCCGCACGGCGAAGAAGGTCACATACACGCAGCGGACGAAGAACCCAATCCGGCGCATGGCGAAGAAGGCCATGTTCATCACGATGGCGAAGAACACGATCATGCCGAAACAGATACTGAAGGAAAAGAAATCACTGCCGTATTGGTAAAATTCCGAAATAAAATGGCTTTCGTTTTATGGCCGCGACTGATCGCACAAAACACCGATATGCAAGCTGCGTCGCCGGCGGTCGAGATAAACCGGCTGTTCTCGTTGTTCGGAATCGGACTTACGGCTTTGCAATATTTGGCATACGGCATTATGCTGATATCGGGAATCAGTATTTTCATCGCCTTGTACAATACGCTGAAAGAAAGGAAATACGAATTTGCGCTGATGCGCATTTCGGGCGCGAGCCGGCTACAATTATTGCTTTTGGTAATGGCCGAGAGCATATTTTTATGCCTTACGGGTTTCATACTTGGTACGGTTGTTGGCAGGCTCGCGCTTTGGCTGATCTCGTCGGCTACCGAACAGGAATACAAAATGGCTTTTGAACCGTTTGTTTTCGTTTGGGAAAAGGAAGGAATTTTATTGCTGGTCACTATCTTTGTCGGATGTGTTGCGGCGTTGATTCCGGCAATCAAAGCATATTCACTTAATATTTCAAAAACACTTTCAAATGGGTAAGATCGGTATTATAATAGTTATGATAATAGGGATGGTGAGCGTCGGATTTACACCAAAAAAAGTATCAACAGAATCGCCTTTTACTGTGGGCGACACATTAACCTGGAAAATGCTGGGTGATGTTAAATTCAGCAAAGGAACGCATCCCGATTACGGCGAGGTTATGTTCCCGGCGGTCAATCAAAAGGTGAAGGCTTTTCATACCAAGAAAGTCACGGTGTCGGGATTCGTGGTGCCAATCGACAATGAAAATTACGCGCTGAGCAAAAATGTATTTGCCGCGTGTTTTTTTTGCGGCCAGGCCGGACCGGAAACGATCATGGGTCTGAAATTCAAAGATTTCAAAGGTCGGATCAAGACTGATACCTATGTCACTGTCACCGGATATCTCAAAGTCAACGAAAAAAATGTTGACGATTGGATCTACAATATAGAAAAAGCCGTTGTAGTAAAAGGATTGTAATGATATCAGATGTTTTTTTCGATCTTGATCATACGTTATGGGATTTTGAAAAAAATTCTGCTTTGGCGATGAAAAAGGTTTTTGATCTGCATGGTATTACTGTTTGTTGCGACACATTTCTTGAACATTATGTCCCGATCAATTTCGAATATTGGGAGCGGTTCCGAAAGGATGAAATCACGCAACAGCAACTTCGTTACGAGCGCCTGAAAGACACGTTTGATAAAATAAGTCATGATATTTCCGATGATACTATCGGTATGATATCGGAAGATTATATCAAGTACCTGCCAACATTCAATCATCTGTTCGACGGTGCAAAGGAACTTCTCGATTATCTTTCGCCAAAATACCGGCTGCATATCATCACAAATGGATTTCACCAGGTCCAGAATACAAAACTTACGAACGCGGGTATTTTTACCTATTTCCGCACCATTACCAATTCAGAAACTGTCGGACGGAAAAAGCCGCATCCCGTAATTTTTGAATATGCGCTGAAGGCGGCCAATGCTTCGAAAGAAACCAGTTTAATGATTGGCGACTGTATCGACGCCGATGTTCGCGGGGCACTCGATTACGGAATGAAAGCCATCCTGTTTTGCAACGGAGGCGCCGGTTATCCCGGGATTCAGCAAATCAATCACTTATCAGAATTAAAATCAGTACTATGAAAAGTTATATTTTAGCCATCATGCTTTTGACGGCAGTAGGTTCGTTTGCTCAAAACATCAATCAGTATCAATACGCCGTGGTGCCTGTTAAATTTGAATTTTTGGATGAACCCGATCAATATCGCATGAATACATTTACGAAGATGCATATGGAAAAGTATGGTTTCGTAACCTTTTTGAGCGACGAAATACTTCCTGCCGATATCGCAGCCGATGCTTGTAACCGTCTTTATGTGGATGTGATTTCGGTCGGAACACTGTTTACTTCCAAACTTCAGGTGGTGTTGCGCGATTGTACAAACAAAATACTTTACACGTCACCTGAGGGCAGCAGCCGCGAAAAAGATAATAAAATTGCATATCCCAAAGCGCTTCGCGAGGCATTTAGTTATTTCGGTTTACTTGATTATAAATATGATGGGAATGCCGGTAAAGTGAAAGCGAAACCTGTAGCCACGAAAGCGGCTGTTGTCGAAAAAACTACTGAAGCGCTGGGCGCGTTAACGGCGAATCTGGTAGCGGGCGGATATAATTTGGTCGATGGCATGGGAAGCGTAAAAATGGTATTGAGAAATACATCGGCCGAAGGTGTATTTCTAACCGATCGTGATAGTAAAACCGGCGTATTCTTCAATAGGATGGGCAAGTGGTACTATGAATATTATAGCGACGGCCAACTCGTAACTGAAATAGTCGACGTTAAATTCTAATAGCCGTATTTACCTTTCCACCGGTTGCGCAAGAATTCACGCGTTGAATTTTCCCTGGCATTATTGCCGGGATTGTATAGCGACGTTCCCGATATGTCATCGGGCAGGAATTCCTGATCGGCAAAATTATTCTCATAACTGTGCGCATATTTGTAGTCGTCGCCATAGCCTAGTTCCTTCATTAACTTAGTTGGCGCGTTGCGCAAATGCAAAGGTACCGGCAAATCGCCTGTCTGTTTTACCAGCTGTTGCGCTTTTCCGATTGCTTCGTAGCTCGCATTGCTTTTGGGCGAAGTCGCCAGATAAACGGCGCACTGACTCAAAATGATTCTGCTTTCTGGGTAACCGATTGTTGAAACCGCCTGGAAAGTATTGTTGGCAATTACCAAAGCCGTCGGGTTGGCATTGCCGATGTCTTCGCTGGCCGCAATGAGAAGCCGGCGTGCGATGAACTTAACATCCTCTCCGCCTTCAATCATTCGGGCAAGCCAATAAACCGCGCCGTTGGGATCGCTGCCTCGGATTGATTTTATGAAGGCCGATATAATGTCATAATGTTGTTCGCCGGTTTTGTCGTAAAGTACTGTGTTTTGCTGAACCAATTGCAGCACCTTATCATTGGTGATTATGATTTCATCATCGGGCGAAGCATTCACTACAAGTTCGAAAATATTGAGCAATTTTCTGCCGTCGCCACCAGATAACCGCAACAGCGCCTCGGTTTCCTGAAGCACTATGTTCTTGCGTTTAAGGTATTCATCGGTAGCAATGGCCCTATGCAGCAGCGCTTCAAGATCCTCCCGGGTGAACGCATTCAGAATGTAAACCTGACAACGCGACAGCAGGGCGGGGATGACTTCGAAACTCGGGTTTTCAGTCGTGGCACCAATCAATGTTATAATTCCTTTTTCGACCGCCGCCAGTAATGAATCCTGTTGCGATTTGCTGAAACGGTGAATCTCATCAATAAATAGCAACGGATTTTTGGAAGTGAACAGCCCACCGCTTTGTTTGGCTTTATCGATTACTTCACGAATGTCTTTAACGCCTGAATTTATGGCGCTCAGTATGTAAAATGGCCGTTGCGATTCCTGGGCGATGATTTGTGCTAAAGTAGTTTTTCCCGTTCCCGGCGGACCCCAGAAAATCAGCGATGGTATAATTCCTTTGGCGATTTGATGCGTCAACGACCCCTGCGGACCAACAAGGTGTAACTGACTGATGTAGTCTTCGAGTTTCTGCGGCCGGATCCGTTCGGCAAGTGGTGCGTCCATTATGCAAAAATAAGTTTTTTAAGTCGAAAGTCGAAAGTCGAAAGTAGGAAGTAGAAGTTTAAAGTTTAAGGTTTAAAGTTGAGCGGCCACATCCTCATATGAAATGTATAGTTTTGAATACTAACCCTAACTCCTAACTCCTAACTCCTAACCCCTGACCCCTGACCCCTAAACCCTATACCCTAAACCCACATCCTAAAACCTGCCAAATTAGCATACAATCCCAAATGGGTGTATTTTTGAGTTCCGCAGTTTAAATGCGCTCGATTATGAATGACAATTACTTTAAGTTTACGCCGTCGGTGGTGCTGTTACCGTTTTTTGCGGTCCTGTTTTTATGGATTGTATTCTGGGTGGAAGTTCGTTTCAATTTTAATTTCGGACAATATGGCGTTTATCCGCGTTCGTTTGAAGGTTTACGTGGAATAATTTTCAGTCCGTTTATTCACGGTGGAATTGAGCATTTATTCAACAATTCAATTCCGATGCTTGTCCTGTTGTCGGCATTGCGGTTCTTTTACCGCGAACTCACCTGGAAAGTATTGGGATATGGCATTTTCTTCTCGGGGCTGATCACCTGGATTATTGGTCGCGAATCTCATCATATTGGTGCCAGCGGTTTGATCTACGTGTTGGTTAGTTTTATTTTCTTTAAAGGAATCATGACCAAGTACTACCGGCTCGTGGCGCTGTCGCTTGCTGTGATCATGGTGTACGGCGGTATGGTATGGTACGTATTCCCCGATGTTGGTGAAGGGATATCGTGGGAAGGACATTTAGGCGGATTGATAACCGGGGTGGCGTTGGCGGTTTTTTATAAAACGCCTGAATACAAAAAAGAGATCAGATATGACTGGGAGCATCCCGATTACGACGCTACAACAGATAAATTCATGCAAAGGTTTGATGAGAACGGGAATTTCGTGAATCCGCCACCACCTGAACCTGCGGAGGAGATACAATCAACGATATACATCTATAATTACATTCCGAAATCGGTTACTGAAGTAGACGAGAATCGTGATGAGAGTTCCCGGCCCTAGCCCCGATCGCAACGGCATCCTGTTGCTGCGCCTTTAGCAGTGACAGATATAGTGGAGAGCGGGAATAGCTTTTAAAAGTTTAAAGTTTAAAGTTTAAAGTTTAAAGTTTAAAGTTTAAAGTTGGAGGCCTCGGCAAACGAGGGAAATCTGAACTCTAAAATCTGCAATCCTAATCCTAATTCCTTTGTCGCACGGCTTCATACAAAAACGCGCCACAGGCAACCGAAACATTGAGCGATCCGATGGTGCCGAACATGGGCAGTTTTGCTTTTTCGTCGACGATTTTCAGTACCGACGGGTTGATGCCGCGGTCTTCCGAGCCCATGATGATCGCAACAGGTTCGTTGAGGCCGATGTCGTAAATATTCTGGTCGGTTTTTTCGGTGGCGGCCACAGTTTTTATTCCCGATCCCTGGAGGTAGAAAATGGCGTCTTTAATATGTTCGACTTTACAAACCGGAACGTTGAAAACCGCACCTGCCGATGTTTTGACGGTATCGCCATTTACAGGTGCCGAGCCTGCTTTTTGGACGATGATTCCGTTTACGCCGGTGCATTCGGCGGTTCGGATGATGGCTCCGAAGTTACGCGCATCGGAAATCTGATCGAGTATTAGGAATAGGGGAATTTTTCCGCTTTCGGTCACTGAAGTTACCAAAGATTCGAGGTCGTGGAAACCGATTGGCGAAATGGAAGCAACCGCGCCCTGGTGATTGGCAGAAGTGAGTCGGTTTAGTTTTTCGACAGGAACGTATGAAAAATTGACATTGGCCCGCTTCATGACTTTCATCAGGTCTTTCATCAGTTCGCCAGAAATTTCCTTTTGAATGAATACTTTATCGACTTCCTTCCCCGATTGAATCGCTTCAATAATTGCGCGAATCCCGAATATTAAATGCTCTTTTTCCATTTGGCAAAGATAAGTAAGTTTAAAGTTTGAAAGTTTAAAGTTTGAAAGTTTAAAAGTTTAAGGTTTAAAGTTTAAAGTTAGAAAGTTGGAAGTATGACCCGAGCCGCAGGCGAACGGAGCGAAGCTAAAGTTGGAGGAGAAGAGTTTGAAGTTTAAAGTTTAAGGTTTAAAGTTAATTTTCAAATTCCCCAATTAGAAAGTCGTCTTAAAACTGATGTGGACGATCGAATTGCTGAGTTTAATTGATTGGTCATTGGTCGAACCGTTTGCATAAACTAGATTCAAGAGTCCGTTGTTGGTTAGAAGTCCGAAGCCGATGCCCAGACCCAGCAGGCTTCCGCTCAGGTCGGACGTTTGATCGCGGAAGTAACCGTAGTCTATTATTGAATGGACGTACAGATTGGGCGAGGGCACAAACCGGTATTCGGTTAGCAGTGATGTAAATGTATTTGCCTGAAGGCTATTTTCATTGAATCCGCGTATGGAGTTGATGCCGCCGAAACGATACAATTCATTGATGATGTAGCCGTCACTTTGCAGGTAATAGTTTTGCGATCGGACATGAAAGACATTCTTGTCGTTCAGATAAAAATTGTGGTATGCGTTGAGTTCGACGAAATACTGACCGTCGTTGTTCAAATTTGATTTACGGTTTCCGACGCCGGCCTTGAGGTTGAATCGGGTGCGCTGCGGAAACAGGAAATCATCGGGGGTGAAGGCTGTGTATTCCAGGTTTGAGGTGAAGAATGTGTTTTTGTAGTCGTTGATGCTGAAACTGTTTTGGTTTTGGATGTCGCTGGATTCGGTCGACTGGTATCCGATGTACAGTCGGGTATTGTAATTGAAGAAATAGCCGAGATCGGCGGATGATCTTGTATTCTGGAAAGTCGAGTCCTGTTTGAAAATATTCAACGATGCCTTGAGTCCAAACGGACTTTTGAAAATGTAAGGCAATTCGATTCCGACATTAAAAGTTTTTTGTTCGTTGCCATCGCTTTTCCAGTATAATGTGAATTCTTCGCCGGTATTCATGAAATTCACGAGCAGCAGGTCGAGGTAGCCGGTGAATATGAGTTTGTTGGTTTGGTCATCGTTGGCAAATCCGATAAATCCGTCGAAGCGGTTGGGTTTCGATTTTTCCACATATACATATAGTTTGGTGGTGTCTTGCGAGAAGAGTATTTCGGGATATTTTGTTTGGTTTATGAAGCGGTATTTTTGGAAATCGGTGTGAATACTTTTCAGTGTTTGTTGGTTAAAAGTGCGATTTCGGTACAGCCGTTCGATATTGCGCTTGTGTCCGGCCGGGAATTTATCATAGCCGTTTACCACAATATCATTTAGTTGCCGCTGTGCTCCCGGGGTAACCGTAAGTTGGGCATACATGCGACCACGGGAATGCGCGAAGTTCTTCAATTGCAGCGTTGCCAGTGAATAGCCTTTTGCCTCGAGGCGTGCCATTGTGGTATTCAGGAAGTCTTCGACCTGGGTAGGGTGCAGCAGGATGGTGTCATTGGCGGCAAGCGCAATTTCTGAAAGTGGATTTTCATCGGTACTATATATATGTATAGCTCGAGTTTGATTTTTCAGCGAGAATATATAGGCGAATGTGCTGTCGTTTGATTTTCGGCTGTCTGATATTTCGCGTTCGAAATAGCCGATTTTTTCAAGAACCAGGGACACGCGATTGACTTCCGTTGTGATCGCCCTGGCATTCGGAAAGGTTTTTTGGTATCCGATGGAATCGATGGTGGCGGTTTCATTTATGGATGAGCCAGAGATATTCAAGTGTAGCTGCTGTGCCGACGCAATTGAAACGACGAATAGAAATAACGGCAACAAGTAAATTTTCAACGCAAAAGGTTTTGGTAAGTTAACGCAAAAATAGGTTCTTTCATATAATAATTACCTTGGTGGTGAAAGTGGCGGTCAATATCGGATATAGGGTGGTTTAAAAATGGAAGGCGAAACAATTTTGGCGGCCTATATTCAATTAAGAAACAATTATTTACTCTACCTCAAAATTAATGAATTATGATTTGTTGAATAAAATTTAATCACTACATTTGCAACCCCGTAAAAAGCGGGAAATTCATTATATAAGAAATTTTTAGTATTAATTATGCCAACAATTCAACAATTAGTAAGAACTGGAAGAACCCAGATAACTAAGAAGAGTAAATCGGTTGCTTTAGATTCTTGTCCACAAAGAAGAGGTGTATGTACGCGTGTTTACACGACGACTCCGAAGAAGCCAAACTCAGCGATGCGTAAAGTAGCGCGTGTACGTTTGACTAACGGAAACGAAGTAAATGCTTACATCCCAGGAGAAGGACACAATCTGCAAGAGCACTCGATAGTATTAGTTAGGGGTGGAAGGGTTAAAGATTTACCGGGAGTTAGATACCACATCGTTCGTGGTGCGCTTGATACATCAGGTGTTGCCGGAAGAACGCAAAGAAGATCTAAGTACGGTGCTAAACGCCCTAAAGAAGCAAAAAAGTAAATTAACAAGTCAAAAGTGTAAAGTCGAAAGTCTAAAGTTGTATGTCAACTAACTTGAGACCGTTGACTTGAGACATTAACTTAAAAGAAATGAGAAAAAGACAGGCCAAAAAAAGACCTCTTTTGCCAGATCCAAGGTTTAACGACCAATTGGTAACCCGTTTTGTGAACAACTTAATGTGGGATGGTAAAAAATCGACAGCTTTCAAAGTATTCTATGATGCAATTGACATCGTAGAAGCAAAGAAACAAGATGCAGAGAAACCGTCATTGGAAATCTGGAAAGATGCGTTAACCAATGTGATGCCGCACGTAGAAGTACGTAGCCGTCGTGTAGGTGGAGCAACATTCCAAATCCCGATGCAAATCAGACCAGACCGTAAAATCTCTATGGCGATGAAATGGTTGATCCTTTACGCCAGAAGAAGAAACGAGAAATCCATGGCTCAGCGTTTAGCCTCTGAAGTTTTAGCTGCGGCTAAAGAAGAAGGAGCTGCCGTTAAGAAAAGAATGGACACTCACAAGATGGCTGAAGCGAACAAAGCATTCTCTCACTTTAGATTTTAATCATAAGAAATGGCAAGAGATTTAAAATATACAAGAAACATTGGGATCGCTGCCCACATTGATGCCGGTAAAACGACAACAACAGAGCGTATCCTATTTTATACCGGAAAATCACACAAACTTGGTGAAGTACATGATGGTGCTGCAACAATGGACTGGATGGCACAAGAGCAAGAGCGTGGTATTACAATCACGTCGGCTGCTACAACATGTGAATGGAATTTCCCAACAAAGCAAGGTAAACTTATACCAGAATCAATTCCGTACCACTTTAACATTATTGATACACCGGGACACGTTGACTTTACAGTTGAGGTAAACCGTTCACTTCGTGTATTAGATGGTTTGGTTTTCCTTTTCAGCGCGGTTGA
Source organism: Flavobacterium sp. (assembly GCA_015478765.1). Taxonomy (GTDB): domain Bacteria; phylum Bacteroidota; class Bacteroidia; order Flavobacteriales; family Flavobacteriaceae; genus Flavobacterium. The sequence continues at coordinate 8,266 of JADMKR010000167.1, read as the reverse complement.
TGGTGTTGAGCCACAATCGGAGACTAACTGGAGACTTGCTGATCAATACCGTGTGCCCCGTCTAGGCTTTGTTAACAAGATGGACCGTCAGGGATCAAACTTCCTTAACGTTTGCCAGCAGGTTCGTGACATGTTGAAATCCAACGCAGTTGCAATCACATTGCCAATTGGTGATGAGAATGATTTCAGGGGTGTTGTTGATTTAGTGAAAAACCAGGCAATTATCTGGCACGAGGAGAATCAAGGGGCAACTTTTGATATCATTCCAATCCCGGAAGACATGGTTGCTGAAGTGAAAGAATTTAGAGATACACTTATTGAAGCAGTTGCTGATTACGATGAGAATCTGCTTGATAAGTATATGGAAGATCCGGACTCAATTACTGAGGACGAAATAAACAAAGCGTTAAGAGCGGCTGCTATTGATATGGCGATCATTCCTATGCTTTGCGGATCTTCATTTAAGAATAAAGGTGTTCAGTTCATGCTGGATGCGGTTTGTAAATATTTGCCTTCTCCGATGGACAAGGAGGGTATTGAAGGAATCCACCCTGACGATGCTGAATTGCTTGAGGAAGATCAGAAGAAAATTCTGCGTAAACCAGACGTTAAAGAGCCGTTCGCGGCTTTGGCATTTAAGATTGCAACCGATCCTTTCGTAGGGCGATTGGCTTTCTTCCGTGCGTATTCAGGCCGTTTGGATGCAGGTTCTTACGTATTGAATACACGTTCAGGAAACAAGGAGAGAATTTCTCGTATCTACCAGATGCACGCAAATAAGCAGAACCCAATCGAATATATTGAGGCGGGTGATATTGGCGCGGCAGTTGGATTTAAAGATATCAAAACAGGAGATACATTGTGTGATGAAAAGCACCCGATTATCCTTGAATCGATGAAGTTCCCAGCGCCGGTAATTGGTATCGCTATCGAGCCAAAAACTAAAGTTGACGTTGATAAGATGGGTATGGCTTTAGCTAAATTAGCTGAAGAAGATCCAACATTTACTGTTAGAACTGATGAGGCATCAGGCCAAACGATCATTTCAGGTATGGGCGAGCTTCACCTTGATATCCTTGTAGATCGTATGCGTCGTGAATTCAAAGTTGAGGTTAACCAAGGTGAGCCTCAGGTTGAGTACAAAGAAGCTTTCACAAAATCAGCTCAGCACAGAGAGACTTACAAGAAGCAGTCAGGTGGTCGTGGTAAATTCGGTGATATCGTATTTATACTTGAACCGGCTGACGAAGTTGACGGTAAAGTTCCTGTAGGATTACAGTTTGTTAACGCTGTTAAAGGTGGTAACGTCCCTAAGGAATACATTCCATCTGTGGAAAAAGGATTCAGGGAAGCTATGAAACAAGGGCCTCTTGCAGGATACCAGGTTGATAGCCTTAAAGTGACTTTGCTTGACGGATCATTCCACCCGGTCGATTCAGATGCGCTTTCATTTGAACTTGCAGCGAGAATGGGTTACAGAGAGGTAGCAAAAGCTGCTGGGGCTGTTATATTGGAGCCGATCATGAAGATGGAAGTTATTACACCGGAAGAAAACATGGGAGATATCGTAGGTGATATCAACCGTCGTCGCGGCCAGGTTAATGACATGGGCGACAGGGCTGGTGCAAAAACCATCAAGGCTGATGTGCCGTTATCAGAAATGTTTGGTTACGTGACAACATTGAGAACCCTTTCATCGGGTCGCGCAACTTCGACAATGGAGTTCTCGCACTATGCTGAGACGCCGTCAAACATTTCGGAAGCAGTAATCAAAAAAGCAAAAGGTAACGCCTAATCTAAAAGAAAATGAGTCAAAAAATCAGAATAAAATTGAAATCTTACGATCACATGTTGGTTGACAAGTCTTCCGAGAAGATCGTAAAAACAGTAAAGAGCACTGGCGCAGTGGTTACGGGTCCAATTCCGTTGCCAACGCACAAAAAACTTTTTACAGTACTTCGTTCCCCGCACGTAAACAAGAAAGCGCGTGAGCAGTTTGAAGTAATGTCATACAAGAGACTGATCGACATCTATTCATCATCATCTAAAACCATTGATGCGTTGATGAAACTTGAATTGCCAAGCGGCGTTGAAGTAGAGATCAAGGTCTAATTCAATTTAGTAGCCAGGAGTTAGGAGTTAGTGGTTAGTGCTGCTAACTACTAATTCCTGTTTCCTAATTCCTAATGTGTATTTTTTTAATAATCAATAATAATAATTATGTCTGGGTTAATTGGTAGAAAAATCGGCATGACCAGTATTTTCGACGAGAAAGGGAAGAATATTCCTTGTACCGTGATTGAAGCTGGCCCATGCGTTGTTACCCAAGTCAGAACCAAAGGTGTTGACGGGTATGAAGCGTTGCAACTTGGTTTCGATGACAAAACTGAAAAACATTCCACGCAAGCGGCTACCGGCCACTTCAAAAAAGCGGGGACTGTTGCTAAGAAGAAAGTCGTTGAATTCCAAAATTTTGCAACAGATGCTAAACTGGGTGACGTTATCGACGTTACTATGTTTGTAGAAGGCGAATTTGTAGATATACAAGGTGTATCTAAAGGTAAAGGTTTCCAGGGTGTTGTTAAACGTCACGGTTTTGGTGGTGTTGGACAGGCTACTCATGGACAGCACAACCGACTTAGAGCGCCTGGATCTGTAGGAGCTTCCTCATATCCTTCACGTGTATTCAAAGGAATGCGCATGGCAGGTCGTATGGGTGGTGTAAATGTAAATGTTCAAAACTTAAAAGTGTTGAAAGTAGTTCTTGATAAGAACTTGCTTCTTGTTAAAGGATGTGTTCCGGGACATAACAACTCTTATGTAATCATTCACAAGTAATGGAAGTAAAAGTATTAAATATCAGCGGAAAAGAAACTGGTAAGACAATCACATTGTCTGATTCAGTTTTCGGAATTGAGCCAAATAATCACGCAGTATATCTTGACGTTAAGCAATATCTTGCTAATCAACGTCAGGGAACGCACAAAGCAAAAGAAAGAGCTGAAGTTGCAGGATCTACACGTAAGATTAAGAAGCAAAAAGGAACTGGAACTGCCCGTGCAGGTAGTGCCAAAAACCCATTGTTCAAAGGTGGAGGTACCGTTTTCGGACCACGTCCAAGGAGTTATTCATTCAAATTGAATAAAAACCTGAAGCGTCTGGCAAGAAAATCAGCCTTCTCTATCAAAGCGAAAGAATCGAATATCATAGTGCTGGAGGATTTCAATTTTGAAACACCAAACACTAAAAATTTCATTAACGTTTTGAAAGCTTTAGGGTTAGAAAATAAAAAATCCCTGTTCGTGTTGGGAGACTCAAATAAAAATGTATATTTGTCGTCACGCAATTTAAAGGGCTCTAGCGTTGTAAGTCACTCAGAATTAAGCACTTACGCGATTTTAAATGCTAATAATTTAGTGTTGTTGGAAGGCTCTTTAGAGGGAATTGAAGACAATTTAAGCAAATAATAGGATATGAGTATCATAATTAAACCTATCGTAACTGAGAAAGTAACCAAGGATAGTGAGTTGCTGAACCGTTTCGGTTTCGTAGTGGATGGAAAGGCCAACAAAGTACAAATTAAGAAAGCTGTAGAGGCTGCTTACGGAGTAACTGTAGTGTCTGTCAACACTATGAACGTTCGTCCGGACAGAACAACAAAATATACCAAAAGCGGTTTGATCAGTGGAAAGTCCAATGCTTACAAGAAAGCGATGGTACAAGTACAAGAAGGAGAAACAATCGATTTTTACAACAATATCCAGTAATATACAGAGATGTCAGTAAGAAAATTAAAACCTATTACCCCGGGTCAGCGATTTAGAGTTGTGAATAGTTTTGACGCTATTACGACTGATAAGCCGGAACGCTCTTTGATAGCGCCGATAAAAAACTCAGGAGGTAGAAATAGTCAAGGAAAGATGACCATGCGTTATACGGGTGGTGGTCACAAGCAGCGTTATCGTATCATCGATTTCAAACGTACTAAAGACGGAATCCCGGCTTCAGTGAAATCAATCGAGTACGATCCGAACAGAACTGCATTTATCGCATTATTGGCGTATGCTGATGGTGAGAAAACATATGTTATTGCACAAAACGGATTGCAGGTAGGTCAGAAATTAGTTTCTGGTGCCGATGCACAACCTGAAATTGGCAATACACTTCCATTAAGCAAAATTCCATTGGGTACCGTAATTTCATGTATTGAATTGCGCCCTGGTCAAGGAGCTGTTATCGCTCGTTCTGCAGGAACATTTGCTCAGTTAATGGCAAGAGACGGAAAATACGCAACAATCAAGATGCCTTCAGGTGAAACAAGATTGATCTTGTTGACTTGTTCAGCTACGATTGGAGCAGTATCCAACTCAGATCATCAGTTGATCGTTTCCGGTAAAGCCGGTCGTTCAAGATGGTTAGGAAGGCGTCCTAGAACCCGTCCGGTTGCAATGAACCCTGTCGATCACCCAATGGGTGGTGGTGAAGGTCGTTCATCAGGTGGTCACCCACGTTCCCGTAAAGGAATTCCGGCTAAAGGTTACAGGACTCGTTCTAAAGTTAACCCGAGTAACAAGTACATTGTAGAACGTAGAAAGAAATAATAAGATATGGCACGTTCATTAAAAAAAGGACCTTTTGTACACTATAAGTTAGACAAGAAAGTTCAGGAAAACATTGAAAAAGGTAATAAAGGGGTTGTTAAGACATGGTCTAGAGCTTCGATGATTACGCCTGATTTTGTTGGCCAGACTATCGCTGTACACAACGGTCGTCAGTTTGTACCAGTTTACGTAACAGAAAACATGGTAGGTCACAAATTAGGAGAATTTTCGCCAACCCGATCTTTTAGAGGTCATGCTGGAGCAAAAAATAAAGGTAAAAAATAAGAAGCAATGGGAGTTCGTAAAAGAGAAAGAGCAGAAGGCATCAAAGAAGCTAACAAGCAGATTGCTTTCGCAAAATTGAATAACTGCCCTACTTCACCTAGAAAAATGCGCTTAGTTGCAGACTTGGTAAGAGGTCAGAAAGTGGAAAGAGCTTTGAACATTTTAAGGTTCAGCTCAAAAGAAGCTTCAAGAAAACTAGAGAAACTTTTGTTATCTGCCATCAACAACTGGGAGCAGAAAAATGCAGAAGGTGATGTAGCTGAAGCAGGCTTATTCGTTCAGGAGATCAGAGTAGATGGCGGAATGATGTTGAAAAGACTTCGTCCGGCTCCACAAGGTCGCGCACACAGAATCAGAAAACGCTCAAACCACGTGACTATCGTGTTGGGAGCTACTAATAACACACAAGCAACTAATAATTAAGATGGGACAGAAGACAAATCCAATTGGAAACAGACTTGGGATCATCAGAGGATGGGATTCAAACTGGTATGGTGGAAATGATTACGGCGACAAGCTTGCCGAGGATTATAAAATCAGAAAGTATATCCATGCTCGTTTATCAAAAGCTAGTGTATCAAAAGTAATCATCGAGAGAACTTTGAAACTTGTAACCGTTACTATCACCACTGCTCGTCCGGGTATCATTATCGGGAAAGGCGGCCAGGAGGTAGACAAGTTGAAAGAAGAACTTAAGAAAGTTACTGACAAAGAGGTTCAAATCAACATCTTTGAAATCAAAAGACCTGAACTTGATGCTTATCTAGTTGCGACTAGCATCGCCCGTCAGATCGAAAGCCGTATTTCTTACAGACGTGCAATCAAAATGGCTATTGCTGCTTCTATGCGTATGAACGCTGAAGGTATCAAAGTCTTGATCTCGGGTCGTTTGAATGGAGCTGAGATGGCGCGTTCAGAAGGTTTCAAAGAAGGTCGAATTCCTCTATCAACTTTCAGGGCTGACATTGATTACGCTTTGGCTGAAGCTCATACTACTTACGGTAGAATGGGTATCAAAGTGTGGATCATGAAAGGCGAGGTTTACGGAAAGAGAGATCTTTCCCCACTGGCAGGAATGGACAAAAAACAATCCGGCCCAAGTAAAGGTGGTGATTCTCCACGTGGAGACAGAAAGCCTTTCAACAAAGGTGGTGCCCGCCCAGACGCTCGTAAAAGAAAGTAAATTTTTAAAAGTAAAGAGAAATGTTACAGCCTAAAAGAACAAAGTACCGCAAGGTGCAAAAAGGTAAAATGAAAGGGAATTCCCATCGCGGGCATGAACTTTCTAATGGAATGTTCGGAATCAAATCTGTACATGAAGATGGTATGTTCCTTACTTCTCGTCAAATCGAGGCTGCGCGTATCGCTGCAACCCGTTTCATGAAAAGGGAAGGTCAACTTTGGATCAAAATATTTCCGGACAAACCAATCACCAAAAAGCCTCTTGAGGTACGTATGGGTAAAGGTAAAGGTGCAGTTGAATACTGGGCTGCTGTTGTTAAGCCGGGAAGAATTATGTTTGAAGTAGGCGGAGTGCCTTTGTCGGTTGCTAAAGAGGCTTTGCGTCTTGCAGCTCAAAAGCTTCCGGTAAAAACCAAATTCGTCGTAGCAAGGGATTTCGAAGTATAATAAACTTATATCATGAAACAATCAGAGATAAAAAATCTTTCTGCAGCCGAGTTGCAAGAGAAGCTTAGCCAGACTAAGAAAACATACTCCGACCTGAAAATGGCTCACGCTATTTCACCGATCGACAATCCGCTTCAAATTAGAGGCGTACGCAGAACGGTCGCGAGATTGAATACCGAGTTGAGCAAAAGAGAGCAACAATAATTGTATCCGACTAAAATGGAAGATAAAAGAAATTTAAGAAAAGAACGAGTAGGTGTTGTCACTTCAGACAAAATGGATAAATCCATTGTTGTTGCCGAAGTACGTAAAGTAAAGCACCCTCTATACGGTAAGTTCGTGTTGAAAACTAAAAAGTATCATGCACACGACGAAACAAACGACTGTAACATTGGCGATACTGTAAGGATCAGCGAAACGCGTCCTTTAAGCAAAACCAAATGTTGGAGGTTAGTTGAAATCATTGAAAGAGCTAAGTAATTATGGTACAACAGGAATCAAGATTAAAAGTAGCAGACAACACGGGAGCAAAAGAAGTTTTGACCATCCGTGTACTCGGAGGAACGAAACGTCGTTATGCCTCTGTTGGAGATAAAATTGTAGTTTCTATCAAAGATGCAGCGCCAAACGGAAACGTGAAAAAAGGAGCTGTCTCAACTGCAGTTGTTGTACGTACCAAAAAAGAAGTGAGAAGAGCCGATGGTTCTTATATCCGTTTCGACGACAATGCATGTGTTCTTTTGAACGCTGCTGGCGAAATGAGAGGAACTCGTGTTTTTGGTCCGGTTGCGAGAGAGCTTCGTGAAAAACAATTCATGAAGATTGTATCATTAGCACCAGAAGTGCTTTAATTATTTACAAGATGATGAAGCTAAAAATAAAATCAGGCGACACGGTAAAAGTAATTGCCGGTGACCATAAAGGTCTTGAAGGTAAAGTTTTGCGTGTTGACCGTGAGAAAAACAAAGCGATAGTTGAAGGCGTAAACATGGTTTCAAAACACACGAAACCAAGTGCGAAAAGCCCTCAGGGAGGTATCGTTAAGAAAGAAGCTCCAATCCACATTTCGAACATTTCTTTGATCGATCCAAAATCGAAAGAAGCAACTAGAACCGGAACGCGGACAGAAGGAGATAAGAAAGTAAGATTTGCAAAAAAATCTAATCAAGTACTATAGTAATGGCATATATACCAAGATTAAAAGACGAATATAAGAACAGGGTTGTCTCTGCTCTTAAAGAAGAGTTCGGATACAAAAACGTAAACCAGGTTCCTAAACTTGAGAAAATTGTCTTGAGCAAAGGAGTTGGCGCAGCGGTATCTGACAAGAAACTGATCGATTATGCTGTTGAAGAACTGACTAAGATCACAGGACAAAAAGCGGTTTCAACCATCTCTAAGAAAGACGTTGCGTCGTTCAAACTGAGAAAAGGAATGCCGATTGGTGCCAAAGTTACTTTGCGCGGAGAAAGAATGTATGAGTTCCTTGACAGGCCGATCACTTCAGCTTTGCCACGTGTACGTGATTTCAGCGGAATCAAAGCTACTGGCTTTGACGGTCGCGGAAACTACAACCTTGGCGTATTGGAGCAAATCATTTTCCCGGAAATCGACATCGATAAAGTCAACAAGATTTCAGGAATGGATATCACTTTTGTGACAACCGCTGCGACCGACAAAGAAGCAAAATCACTATTGGCTGAACTAGGTTTACCATTTAAAAAGAATTAAGACATGGCTAAAGAATCAAT
>JADMKR010000166.1 GCA_015478765.1 Flavobacterium sp. | reverse complement strand
GTACACCTCGCCGTTCTTTATATGTGGGTGGTTCGACTGTTCGAAAAGATGCTTTGTGATCTTCTTCGAAACGTCATGTACCATCGACGGATTATCGAAAATTTCAGATGCAAATTTGTACATGTCGTTATAATCCAAATCGACCTCATGCGCGAATTGGAAGTAATTTTCTTCCTTGTCGCGAAATGGTTTAAAAAAATACTCCTTGATGAGCGGCATGATCTCATCATTCAGCGAATAGGGCTGCTCTGATAAGAATATTGCTTCGTTGCGGCTTTTGTTTCCAACGCGGTGAATTGACAGCGTTTCGATATGGGCGTTGTACAGGTTGATCATAAATTGGCAGGGTAAGTCAGGCACAGTACTGCGTATCGGCCTTTAAGCGTTATAGGTTGTTGATTAATTCCAGTTTTCCTCGAAGCCGAAATCTTCGAAGTTATCGCCACCGTCGAGCGAGTCCAGGTCGTCTTCATCATAATCGTCCTCGTCATAATCAAAGTCGGATGTTGTCGATTCGGAGAAATCTTTATCGGGAGCCTCGGCAGGCATTACGCCGTGCGAAAATAAAGTATTAGGGTATATCACGCCAGCTTCAATTTCTTCAATTGCGGCAAGTTCGATAAGGAAGGTCCACATATTGAGGAAGTCGTAAACGTAGATAATTTTGGTGCTGTCTTTATGGAGAACTTCAGAAAGCTGGAAATCATTCATGATTTTTTGCTCTCCCATGATGTCGCCCGTATCAAAAAGCGAAATTTCCTCCTCTTGATTCCATTCGTTGTCGCAGGTGTAAAAGGAGGCAATCTCGAGTCCGTCGAAATCAAAAGCATTCACGATTGCATTGTGAAAGTCTTCCAATGTATCGTCTTCAAGTATCGCAATATCACGAAAAACGTCTTCTTCGGCGTCAAGAATCACCCTGAATTTATAAACCATGTTGTGTCTATTTGTGTGTTGGCAAAGGTAAAATTAATATTTAGCTACCCGGTAAAAAGTAATCAACAATCGGTTTATTTCTTGCGTCTTATCAGTCGCTGGTGATTCCATTTGTAGATGCGCATTTTGGCGCCGACGAATCTTTTACTGGCAGGATAATGCCGGTGCCGTGTTACATTGTTGAAAATCAGTGCGACAGCAAACAGTATAAGTACGCCGCTGAAAACCGGCGAGACCACATACCAATATTCAAGGTCTTTCAGTTCTGTTGAGCCCGTCACGGCGATCAACGCGGTTGCGCCGCCAGGTGGATGAAGTGTCTTTGTAATTTGCATTAAAACAATCGACAGAGAAACCGCAAGCGGCGCCGCAATCCACATAATATCGGGAATTAGCAACTGAACGGTGACACCTGTAATCGCCGATACAAGATGACCACCAATTAAATTCCGTGGTTGTGCAAGCGGACTTTGGATTACGCCATAAACCAGTACGGCAGAGGCTCCAAATGATCCAATCAGATAAACAACGTCCGAATTGGGAAGTCGTGATGACTCGAGGTAGGCAATTATCCCGACGCCAAAAAATGATCCTATGAACGCCCAAAAATGTTCCTTGAAATCAACCAGCGTTTCCCGGTACAGTATATAGCGGGTTTTGCGAAAGTTACGGCTATTTTTTATCGGCATAATTCAGGTTTTCCTTGTTGGCCGGCATGGTATATACAGTATATGGGAAGACTGCCTGCGCGGTATATTTTGCAACGATACAGGAAATCAGGATAGGAATGAACAATGTATAGTTTCCAGTCACGCCGCAAACCAAAAACAACGCCGTGAACGGTGCGTGAATGCAGGCGCTGAGCATTGCCGCCATACCAACGATCAAGAAGTTCAGCGGAATGACATCGGCATTAAAATATTTGTTCAAGACGAGTGCAGTGAGGCAGCCTATTACTCCGCCAATGAAAATACCGGGTGCAAACACGCCGCCATCGCCACCTCCGGCAAGTGTAAGCGCAGTTGCGATAGGTTTGAGGATTATAATTCCCAGTAAGGTAAGACCAACTGTCAGCGTAAGGACCATCTGATCGGCTTCGGCCAAAAGTTTATGAATTAAGTGATATCCATCGCCATAAATTTCCGGGAATATCACCAATATCATCCCGAGCAGTAAAGCACTGGGCAAAACTCTGATATAAAATTTCCTTATTGTTGAGAATCGCTTTTTAATTTTCACAACGCACTGCGTCAGGTATACTGAATTTAACCCGGCAATGACGCCCAATAGAATAAACCACGGAATTGCACGGTAATGCCAGGTAGAAATCGAGGTTTGAAACAAGGGAGTTTCATCGGTCACAAACAACAACGCCATCGCTACGCCAACCGCAATCGAAGTGGTAAGCAGGAAAATCGAATTGACTTTTTTAACGATCACTTCATAGGCAAACAATATTCCGGCAAACGGACTGGTGAATAATGCGGTAATGCCGGCGGCTATCCCGGCGCAAATAAGTTCAGCCTTATATCGATGCATGAAATTAGCCTTTTGCTGTGCCACCGAACCCACAGTCGCCGAGGCCACCACCGTTGAAACTTCAATGCCCGTCGATCCTCCAAATGCGACTGTCAGGAGGCCGTTTACGAAATGTGACGGGATTTTATAAATCGGTAAATTCTTACGTGATTTGATAGACGTAAAAATCTCACGAATACCTTTGTTTTCTTTGTTGTGGAAAAGATACCGGCGCAGGAAGTAGATGACCGATAAAGCAAATAATGGAAAAACCAGAAAAAAAACAGTCGATCCGACAGCTTTTTCAAATAGCACATGTTCATAATATTCGGTCAGCCGTTTTAGCGCAAGTGCAAGCATGGCCGAAAGAAAGCCTATTAGAAGTGAAGCTATAGCGAGTTTCTGAATTTTAATTTTGCGCCTATTTCGCCTGATTTTAGCGTATTGCATGATAATTTATTTCAGTGCAAAAATAAGCAAACAACATCGGAAGCAACTACTCAAGATATTTAATATCGGGCAGGTTGACGTTTGGATCGTCTTTTAGCGCCGCCTCATGAAGGCTATCAATCAATTTTCGGGTAGAATCTACATTGTCTATCCGAAACAGGAATAATGCTTCGTTGCTGTCATCGGCATTTTGCCAAAGATGTTCCAGAAAAATCCCGTGCTCTGCATGAAACTTTGCGTCGTTCTCCAAGACTTCCTTGATGGTAATCAGGGCGACATTGCGCAATGTGGCTAACATGTGTGGCATAAGATCGATTTAAGGGCCGAGCGGAAATTATTTTGACAGATCGGAAATAGCGAGATACAGCGTTCGAACTTCGTCAAAAGTGGCAATAAGTTCTGCGTCGGGTGCATTGGCTGCAACTAATTCATTGAGTTTCTTACTCACCTGACCTATTTTTCGAATGGCAGTCTGGCGTCTTGCATTTTTATAAGCAACCGGAATTTTACTGT
>JADMKR010000165.1 GCA_015478765.1 Flavobacterium sp. | reverse complement strand
GTTCGGTTCCGGTTTTAAACGAATCGGCGTTGTAGATTATCGTATCGCCGCTGATCGACACCGGCATTTCACGCACAATTTCCACTCCGTCGAGTTCGATCCCGCCGGCTTCCATGGTTATGACCTGGTTGATATTTTCGGTGGTCGTCGTTATTGAAATCTCTTTGTTCTGCATCCCGAGGTAACTCACCTTGACGGTATATGTCGAATTGGCGTTCAGATTCAGGATAAACCGACCCTTGTCGTTGGTGATCGCGTAGGCGTCCATGGCTTTGGTGGCCGAGTTTACTACCATCACATTGGCCATTTCCAACGGTACTTTTTTGTCATCGACAATGCTTCCTTCAAAGCGTACGTTTTGTGCAAATGAGATACAGCTGAACAATACGAACAGTGGAAGTAGAAATTTCCTCATAGTAAGTCGGGATGAAAATGTTGTTTGGCTAAAGTTTATCCTCCGATTCTAATTGTTGTTCCACCCGGACCAGAGTTCATCTGTTGCATCTCTTGCATTTTTTCGACCATGATCTTATCGTATTCCGCCTGGGTTACCACTTTCCCTTTTGTAGGTGCTTTGATGTTGGCTTTCTCTTTCGGATTCAAAACTACTTTCGAACATAATATTACTGTCTTTCCGTCATTGACTTCCAATATCAGTCCCGGTAAACCATAATATCCTTCGGGACCCTGACTAACGGGAATTTCAGGTGCATACCACGCAGTGATTAGTACTTCTTCAGGCATTTCAAATTGATCCATGAAATTGGTTGAAGTTGCTGCCGGCTTCTCGGTTTCGGTTGCTTTTTCATCTTTTTTCTTCGGACGCAAATTCCGGATATCCGATTTGCTGACAGGTTTCACGGCTGTCGCTTTATAACATGTGTAACCGCCAATCTGCCGCGATTCGCCTTCCATTTTCCATTCCATTTTTGGAAGTGAATCTTTGACCAGAAATTCTTTGCCCATAAACTCGCGATCGACAGTGAACATTTTGTCCTTTACGTTTTTATAGTAGGTCCCGCCACCGCCCATCATCGAGGACATAAACCGGCGCCCCTGGTTTTCCTGGCCCGGCGCATCCAATTTTTCTTCTTCCTTATATATTGATGCCGTTTTATCGAAATTCAAAATAAATGTTTTCTCAAACATTTTGCGCATCCGCTCCTCGACCATTTTTTGCATATCGGGTGTCATGCCGTCGATCTTTACTTGTCCCATCAATTCTGATGTACTGGTTTTAGATTCGTACACGGCCATACCTTGAAATTCCTGAGCAAATGAGGCTATTCCAACATTCACAAATACAGCTAATAATAAATATTTTTTCATAATTGAATTATTATAGAGAAGCAACAAATATGACTTATTTTGGGATTGGCTGTTACAAATTATTTGTTAAATAATGTCGGCCCGAAATTGTGGGTAAATTGTATATTAGCAACCAATGAAAACCCTGTTAGCACTTATTGTTTGTTGTTCTTTTACCTGCTTCGGGCAAAAAATTGTCCTGGGATCGACTGAGCCTGTGGTTGCTGATTCATTTGTTGGTTATGACAATCTGGGTTTTGCCTATCTGATTTATAACAATACATTCACCAAGAAGAAGAATACCATCTCGCTCGAATATAAAAATCTTGGTCTGGGGAAAATTGAACGCGCCGATATTTTAAATCCGCTGAAAATCGCCTTGTTCTATTCCGATTTTAATACCGTTGTATTATTGGATAACCAACTGAACGAAATAAGGCAGATAAATTTTTCCGAATTTCAGCGCCAACAGATACTTGTTCAGGCAACCGGTAATGCATCGCGCAACCGATTGTGGATTTTTAACGGACTCACGTTGGAACTGGCTCTGTACGACCATTTGCGAAACGAATATCAAACGCTCACCCAGCCTTTATCGGGCGACATACTGTATTATGAAACCGATTTCAATAACTTTAGGTGGATTGACGAAAATAATGACTGGTATGAATGTGACATCTATGGCAAGATCACTTTCCGCGGAAAAGTTCCAGGATTCGACGCAGTTCACTTTACCGATACCGGTGCTCTAATCTTGCGAAACGGCGACCAAATATCATATTTTGACTCCGAAAAAAATTTGCTTCCTTTAATTGAGATTGACGCAAAATCGTTTAAAAGTTTTTACTACAGCCCGCAAAATTTAGCTATTTTTACGACAATCGGAATTACAAATTATAAACTTACATTACCATAATGCATATAGCGGTAGCAGGGAATATCGGCGCGGGAAAAACAACATTGACACGATTGCTTGCCAAGCATTTTAAGTGGGAACCGCATTTCGAAGATGTAGTCGATAATCCATATCTCGACGATTTTTACCATCAGATGGAGCGCTGGTCGTTCAACCTGCAGATTTACTTTTTGAACAGCCGTTTCCGCCAAGTATTGCAAATCCGCCAAAGTGGGAAAAACATCATTCAGGATCGGACGATTTACGAAGATGCGCATATTTTTGCGCCGAATCTACATTCGATGGGACTGATGACCAACCGCGATTTTAATAATTACACCTCACTTTTTGAATTGATGGAATCATTGGTCGAAGCGCCGGATATGCTGATTTACCTCAGGAGTTCGATTCCGAATCTCGTAAACCAAATCCACAAGCGCGGCCGTGAATATGAAAACTCGATTTCAATTGAATACTTGAGCCGATTGAACGAACGCTACGAAGCCTGGGTACAAACCTACACTCGGGGAAAACTCCTGATCATCGATGTCGATACTGTCGATTTCGTCAACAACCCGGAAGATCTCGGAAGCATTTACAATAAGATCGACGCTGAACTCAACGGTTTGTTTTAGGTTACTTGCTAAAGAAATCAGCATCGATTAAACGATTCCCGGTATTGTCATGCATCGCATAATTAAACCCGCTTTGAACGCAATATCCGCCGTGTTCGCCGTTTTTGTTTATCGCTATAAATCCGACCTGGATATCTTTTAAATCTTTTTTCCTGACCGATGTCAATTTGACGATGCGCATCACCGCTTCCTCGCATGCCTGTTGCGGTGATCTTCCCTGGCGCATGAGTTCAACCACCAAATGTGATCCCGCAATCCTGATGACTTCCTCGCCATGACCTGTCGCGGTTGCGGCACCGATTTCATTATCGACATACAATCCGGCACCGATGATTGGCGAATCACCCACGCGCCCGTGCATTTTATAGGACAAACCACTTGTGGTGCAAGCACCCGATAAATTTCCATGCGAATCCAATGCAATCATGCCAATCGTATCATGATTTTCGATATTCGCTTTCGGTTGGTAATTACTGGTTTTGCGCCATTCTTTCCATTCTCTTTCGGATGCTTCAACAAGAAGGTTTTCCTTTTTATGGCCTTGTTCCAATGCGAATTCGAGCGCGCCTTTGCCAACCAACATCAC
>JADMKR010000164.1 GCA_015478765.1 Flavobacterium sp. | reverse complement strand
TGGTTTACGCTTTCCTGATTGATTTTGACGTGGACGCGTCGGTGTTCGAAGCAGGTAATTCCGGTAACTATAATCTGCATCCGGTTCTGAGGGTTTCTACCGAAACCTCGACGGGCTCTATACGGGGAATTGTACTTCCGGGACCTTATCAGGTAGTGGCATCCGTTGTGGCGGGCGGTCAAACTATTTCGGCGTATGCCAACGACCTTGGGCAATTTGTAATTCATGGTGTGCCACAGGGAACTTATACCCTGTCAATTGATGTTGAAACCGGACTTGGAGTGGGTCCTGTGCAAATTGAGAATGTGACCGTGGTGAATGGTGAAGTAACCGATGTTGGGAACATTCCGTTATAAAAAGTTAACCTTTCGCAAAATACCTTAAAAGACAGCCAATTCACAGGCTGTCTTTTATATTTTTAACCAATTGTTAACAACGAACCACTAAAAAAATTTCCAATTTGCACGCATTAATTTTACACGTGTAAAACTGATACTAAACAACATAAAATGGAAGACACCACGGCCACTTTGGATATAAGGGCGATTAATGAAAAGATTGAAAGGGAAAGTGCGTTTATCGATCTTCTGAACCTCGAGCTAGGGAAAGTAATCGTAGGTCAGAAGCACATGATTGAAAGATTGTTGATCGGACTTCTAGGTCAGGGACACATATTGTTGGAAGGCGTTCCGGGACTTGCGAAAACACTTGCCATAAATACGTTGTCCCAAGCCGTTCAGGGTAGTTTCAGCCGCATCCAGTTTACACCCGATCTGCTTCCTGCCGATGTCGTGGGAACAATGATCTACAATATAAAGCAAAACGAATTTTCGATAAAAAAAGGACCAATTTTCGCAAACTTCGTACTAGCCGATGAAATTAACCGCGCGCCCGCAAAAGTGCAATCGGCTTTACTGGAAGCAATGCAGGAAAAACAGGTTACTATTGGCGATACCACATTCAAACTCGACCGTCCATTTCTTGTATTGGCAACCCAAAATCCTATCGAACAGGAAGGAACTTATCCGTTACCGGAAGCGCAGGTTGACCGTTTCATGTTAAAAACAGTTATCGACTATCCAAAAATGGAAGATGAGCGAATGGTAATTCGTCAGAATCTGAAAGGCGCATTCGAAACCGTAAATTCCGTCATCTCCACCGATCAGATAATCCGTGCTCAAGCAGCCGTTCGTGAGGTTTACATGGATGAAAAGATTGAAAAGTATATTCTGGATATCATATTCGCAACGCGTTATCCTGAAAAATATAAACTCGAAAAATTGAAACCGCTAATTGGATTCGGTGCATCGCCCCGAGGAAGCATCAATTTGGCAACAGCCGCAAAATGCTACGCTTTTATCAAGCGCCGTGGTTATGTGATCCCAGAAGATGTCCGGGCCGTTGTGCACGACGTTCTTCGTCACAGGATTGGCGTGACTTACGAAGCCGAGGCCGAGAACGTGACCTCAGTCGATATCATCAATAAGATCGTCAACGAAATCGAAGTACCATAAATTTTTGTTTGGAGTTTTTTGTTTCAAGCGCAATGCGAATGAGCGTACGTTAGGAAACCTTAAACCTTAAACTTTAAACAATTTCTAATGGATACCAAAGAGCTACTCAAAAAAGTACGCAAAATCGAAATTAAAACCCGCAGGCTGAGCGATCATATCTTTTCGGGTGAATATCATACATCTTTTAAGGGCCGCGGAATGACTTTCAGCGAAGTTCGCCAGTATCAGTTTGGCGACGACGTTCGCGCGATCGACTGGAATGTAACCGCGCGTTACAACGAGCCTTACATTAAGGTTTTCGAGGAAGAACGCGAACTTACGATGATGCTGATGGTCGATATAAGCGGATCGGAAGGATTTGGCTCAAAGAATCAATTTAAGGAAGATATCGTTACCGAAATTGCAGCAACAATGGCCTTCTCGGCAACGCAGAATAACGACAAAATCGGGTTGATACTTTTCTCAGATCAAATCGAATTGTACATTCCGCCCAAAAAAGGGAAATCACACGTGCTGCGAATCATTCGTGAACTGATCGAGTTTGAACCGAAGAGTAGAAAAACCGATGTCGCCATGGCGCTCAAGTTTTTATCCAGCGTGATGAAAAAGAAAGCAATCGTCTTTCTGATCTCCGATTTCCTGACAGCCGAATTTGAACATCCGCTGAAAATCGCGGCCAAAAAACACGATATCACCGGAATTCGGGTATACGATCAGCGAGAGGAAAGTTTGCCAAACCTTGGAATGGTACCCATGCTCGACGCCGAAACAGGCGAAATTCGGCTTGTGAACACTTCGGCGAAAGAGGTGCGAATGGATTACGAAAAGTATTTCCGCTCCAAAAGCAATTATTTTAAGGAGACCTTTAGTAAATGCGGCGCTGGAGTCGTAAATACCCGCGTAGATGAAAGTTACGTAACAAAATTGCTGGGATATTTTAAATCCCGATAATTATGCTGAAATATTTATACATATTTTCTATTTTGTTCTTCACCACTGTATCGGCGCAAAAACGTGTCGAAACTTCTGTGGATACTACTCGCAATAAAATCGGGGCGCAGTTCAATCTGACTTTAAAAACCGAAGTGGACACCTTGTCAAATGTGATTTTCCCAGCTGGGGAGAGATTTGGCCAGCTGGATGTCATCAGAAACTATGTTGTCGACACCACAAAGACTGGCGATAAATACCAACTTGTCAAAAGATATGGATTGACACAATTTGATTCAGGTCGGTATGTGATCCCGCAGATGAAGGTCACCATCAACAACCGCACTTTCATGACGGATTCAATTGCACTGGAAGTCGATAATGTCGCCGTCGATACGCTGAAACAGGACATGTACGACATTAAACCAATTGTCGGCGCGTCGTCAAAACCCTTTCCCGAATGGCTGAAATATCTGCTGATATTTTTATTGATTCTGGCAGTAGGCGCATTGGCTTACTTCCTGATCAAACGCCGCCAGAGAAAAGCCGGAGACTCATTGGCATTCAAAACACCAATTGAACGAGCCACCACTTTGCTACAGGATCTCGAGAAAAAGGAACTCTGGCAGAAAGGTGAAATAAAGGCATATTACAGTGAACTGACAGATATTGCCCGAAATTACATCGAAGAAGCTATTCACATTCCGGCAATGGAGAGCACAACTTCGGAACTGGTCGCCGGACTCCGGGCGGTTTCACAACAAAAGAAAATGCCGGTATCACAGGAAACATTGGCAAATCTTGAGAAAGTCCTGATGCAGGCCGATCTTGTCAAATTCGCCAAAAGCAAACCGCTCGACTACGAAATTGCCGAAGACCGAAACCGTATCGAGAAAACTATCATCACACTTGATAAGTCGATTCCGGAAGTTGTCGAGGAGGATGTTGAAGAAAAAGAAGCGCTCCTTCGGAAAAAGATGCGAAAGGAACGAATGGTCCGCATACTCGTCCCAACGGGAATCGTATTTATTCTACTGTTAGGAACGTTGGCCTATTTTATAGCTACACAAGGTTTTACATACGTTAAGGATACCATCGTCGGGCATCCTACAAAAGAATTGATGGAAGGTGAATGGGTTTACTCAGAATATGGCCATCCGGCGATCGCACTCGAAACGCCACGAGTATTAAAGCGGGAACCCGCCGAAAAACATCTCGGTAAAGACATGATGTCGATGTTTAAACATTTTCAGATGTTTTCGTACGGATCGCTTTTGGAGAACTTTACCGTAATGGTCTCAACAATGAGTTTCAAAGCCGAAACCGAAATCGACCTTCAAAAAGTAGCCGGCGGCATCGTGCAAGGGTTCGAAGCGCAGGGCGCCCAAAATATATTGGTTAAACAAGAGGAATTCAATACGGCCGAAGGCGTTACCGGTGTGAAAGCATATGGCTCATTGACCGCAAATCACCCCGCTACTGGCAAGAGAACCAAAATGGTTTACCAAGTGCTCGCTTTTGGACAAGATAATGGTGTACAACAGATTATTGTAATGTATGAAGAAGGTGATCTCTATGGGAAAGAAGTAATGAATAGAATCCTGAATTCGGTCGAACTTAAAAAACTCAGCAATTATGAATAGCATAACATTCATGAATCCGGGGTTTTTCTGGCTTCTTCTTTTGTTGCCAATTCTAATCGCGTGGTATTTCTGGAAACGGCGCGAACACACCGCTACCTTTAAAGTCAGCTCGCTGGCCGGTTTTAAATCAAATTCATGGTTGGCGAAATTAAAACCGTTCCTATTCGTACTTCGGCTACTGGCGCTTGCATTTCTTATCGTAGCAATGGCAAGACCACGCACCGTGGATGTTAGCAGCAAAACCAAAACAACGCGCGGTATCGATATCGTTATGGCAATCGATGTGTCGGGAAGTATGCTGGCCAGGGATCTGAAACCGAATAGGCTTGAAG
Source organism: Flavobacterium sp. (assembly GCA_015478765.1). Classification (GTDB taxonomy): domain Bacteria; phylum Bacteroidota; class Bacteroidia; order Flavobacteriales; family Flavobacteriaceae; genus Flavobacterium. The sequence goes on along the minus strand of JADMKR010000164.1, from coordinate 15,368 downwards.
GGTTAAAAGTGGTTGCAAAGGATTTTGTCGAAGCCCGGCCCAATGACCGCATCGGATTAGTATTATACGCCGCCGAAGCATATACCCAAACGCCGGTCACCAGCGATAAAGCAATCGTAATCGATGCCATCAGAAAAATTCGGTACAACAATGTTTTGCAGGACGGAACCGGTATCGGCATGGGATTGGCCACATCGATCAACAGATTAAAAGACAGCAAAGCCAAAAGCAAAGTAATTATCCTGATGACCGACGGGGTGAACAACGCCGGTTTTATCGAGCCGGAGACAGCAGCCGATATTGCCAAGGAATACGGTATAAAAGTGTACACTATCGCCATCGGTACAAATGGCATGGCCGAATTCCCATACGCGTACGGTCCGAACGGAACATTCCTTTTTAAAATGATGCAGGTCGAAATTGATGAAACATTGCTGAAAAATATTGCGAAAAAAACAGGCGGTGAATATTTCCGTGCCACCAGCAACCGCAAACTCGAATCGATATATGAAGAGATCAATAAATTGGAAACAACTGAAGTTGAAGAACTGAAGTTTTACGATTATAAAGAATTATACCGGCCATTGGCAATCATCGCCGGACTATTATTGCTCGGTGAGATTTTATTGCGGCAAACCTTATTCAGAAGTTTTATATGATGTTTGACGAAATAGACGAAAATAAATATTTCTACCTGCTGCTGCTGATTCCGCTGCTGGTTCTGTTGTTTCTGTACAATTTGTACTGGCAGCGAAAAAAACAGCGCGAATTTGGCGATATTGAACTAGTGCGTCGATTGGCGCCCGAACGTTCTGTGTTTAAATCGGCCTTGAAGTTTGGCGTATTGTTGCTGGCAATTGCGGCACTGTCGGTTGGCCTGGCAAATCCGAAGACAGGAACAAAAATGGAAACCGTTAAACGCGAAGGGATCGACATCGTATTCGCCATCGATGTTTCAAAAAGTATGCTGAGCGAAGACGTGGCACCAAGCCGACTGGAAAAAACCAAACAGGTCGTTTCGCAATTGATCAATCAGTTTGCTGGCGACAGGATAGGTATAGTCGCCTACGCTGGAAGTGCGTTTCCGGTGTTGCCGATCACTACCGATTATTCGGTTGCCAAAATGTTCCTGCAGGGAATCAATACCAATATGGTCTCTTCTCAGGGAACTTCGCTGGAAGAAGCAATTTCGCTGTCGACCACTTATTTTCAGGAGGACCAGCAGGCCAACAAGCTGATTATATTAATTTCCGATGGTGAGGACCACACAGAGGGAGCTTCCGATGCCGCCGCCGCCGCTAAAAAAGCCGGAATAAAGATTATCACCATCGGTATTGGAACCGCAAAGGGTGGCCCGATCCCGTTGAAAATAAACGGACGTGTGCAAAGTTTTCAGCGTGATCAAAATGATGAGGTAGTGATATCGAAACTCAATCGCGAAAGTTTGATGACCATTGCTAAAAATACCAATGGTGGCTATGTTTCGGGCAACAACACCAAAGAAGTGGTTGACTATGTGAAAAACGCATTGGATAATATCGAAAAAACAGAATTTGAAACACAGCAATTCACCGATTACAATTCGCAGTTTCAATGGTTTATCGGGTTTGCATTGCTGCTTCTGGTAATCGATACTTTCCTGCTGGAACGCAAAACAGCATGGGTAAGGAAATTGAATTTATTTAATGAAAAGGAATCATGAAGAAGTTGGTATTAATAATGACGTGTCTGATGGCGCTTCCCGGGCTCGCGCAGGAAAAAGATAAGTTTCTGCCTGCGGCCAACGAAGATTTTGCAGAAAAAAAGTACGCCGATGCTGAAGCCAAATATCGCCTGTCACAGTCGAAATTCCCCGACAAATCGGCTGCTGCCTATAATCTTGGAAATGCTATTTATACGATGGAACAGCCCGCCGAGGCAGGACAGGCTTATATTAGAGCGGCTGAAAAAGCGACAACCCGCGCACAAAAACATAAAGTTTATCACAATCTGGGCAATGTTTTCATGAAGGAGAAAAATTACACCGCGGCCGTGAATGCTTACAAACTGGCATTGATCAACAATCCAGACGACGATGAAACGCGGTATAATTTTGCATTGGCGAAAAAATTCCTGAAAGACAATCCGCCGCCTCCAAAGGACGACAAGGACCAAAAAGACAAAAAGGAACAGGACGAAAAATCGGAGAACAAAAAGGACAAAAACGAAAAGAGCGACGAAGAAGAAGAGAAAAAGGATCCCAATAAGAAAGGCGAGAATGAAAAGGAAGACGATGTAAAAAAGCAACCGCAGCAACAACCACAGCAAGGCGGCGGAATCCCGAAACAACGAATCGAAAATTTACTCGATGCCGTAAATAACGAAGAAAAGAAAGTGCAGGATAAAGTAAAAGCACGCGAAATAAAAGGCCGGCCTGTAAAGACGGAGAAAGACTGGTAATAGCAGCGAATTCAAGAATGAAAAAAAGTATAGTTATATTATTTCTCGCATTGGTGCAGGCGGTATCGGCTCAAGTACAGTTTGAGACGAAAGTCAGCAAACAGTCGCTTGCCATGAATGAGACTTTGCGTGTCGATTTTATAATGAATGCCGATGGTGATAATTTTTCGCCTCCGTCATTTGAAGGCTTTAAAGTTGTGGGTGGCCCGAGCCAGCAGGTCAGCCAATCGTGGGTCAATGGCAAAAGTTCATTCAATAAGATATATTCGTATTTCCTGATGCCAACGCAGCGCGGAAACCTGACAATCCGCCAGGCCTCCATCGAAATCAACGGCCAGACGTACAAAACCGCGCCGGTTACAGTGTCAGTGTCGGCTGCAGTGGAAAGGCCACGGGATCCTGGCGATAATTCACCAACCAGCGATCAGTCGATTTATCTCGTCGCCGAAGTGTCGAAGACAAACCCGTATGTCAATGAGCCAATCACGGTAGTTTATAAATTGTATTTCAGCTATAACGTTGGTATCAGCAACTGGCGCGAACTCGACAAGCCTAGGTATAATGATTTCTGGAGCCAAAATATCGACATTAAGCAATTAGTTGCCGAAGAAGGACGCTACAACAACGAACCGTTTCGGTATGTAATACTGCGAAAAACAGTGCTTTATCCGCAGAAATCAGGTAAATTGGAAATTGAACCTTTAACACTCGATATCGATGTGCAGCTTCCTACCAACCGACGAAATATTTGGGGACAGGTCCAGGTCGTTGAAGATCACAAACGCGTATCAGCGGGCGCCCGGACAATTAACGTAAAACCGTTGCCGGAAGCCGGAAGACCAGATGATTTCTCAGGTGCGGTTGGCCGATTCGACTTCAAAGTTACGCCTTCGCGCACAACCGTGAAGAATGGTGAAAGCCTTGATGTGACGGTGTCGGTATCGGGAACAGGAAATTTGAAATTATTTGATATTCCAAAACCTGTGGTGCCAACGGGACTCGAATTATACGACCCTGTGCACAAAGAAAACGTCAACACGCCGCTGAGTGGCATGAACGGCAAAATTACCGATACCTATACCATTGTACCGGAATTCAAGGGGAATTATCCAATCAAGGCCATGCGATTTTCGTACTTTGATCTCACCAGTAAATCGTATAAAACCATTACGTCGCCCGAATTCGTGATCCGCGTTCTGGACGGACCGGGATTGCCGCAATCGGATGTTGCGTCGAACGGCGATGGTGCAAAGCAACCAATTCTCGTTCCCGAGCATTTTAAATTCATAAAATTGAACACCGATCTGACTGCCATCGGCAGCCGCAAATCATTTTTCGGATCGACCGCTTTCTACGTGTTGACCGCTATACCTTTTCTAATGATCCCGCTGTTGGTACTTTTTAAACGCAAAAAGCAGCAGCGCGATAGTGACGTGATTGGAAACCGTGTGCGAACATCAAACCGATTGGCGCGCAAATACCTTTCGGATGCTAAGCGGAACATTAACGACAAAGAGCAATTTTACATCGCACTTGAAAAGGCTATGCACAACTTCCTGAAGGCAAAATTGCATATCGAGACATCGGAAATGAGCAAGGAAAAAATTCACGAGATATTGCTCGATCGCGGTGCTGATGCAGAAACAGTCCGCGATTTTATCGTGCTGACAGAAAACTGTGATTTTGCCCGATACGCGCCGGCCTCGGCTGGAGCGATCCAACATGATTACGGCAAAGCAATTAGCATCATTTCGGAACTTGAAAAACAACTTAAGTAAATGGCGTCAAGTTTAAAATATATCACCGGATTTTTCCTGCTGCTAACGCAAGTAATTGTTGCGCAGGACTTCGAGCTCGCCAATAAGCATTACCGCGATGGTAAGTTTGATGCCGCAGTAACCGAATACGAGAAAATTATCCAAAGTGGTAAGGAATCGGATGAACTGTATTTCAATCTCGCCAATTCATATTACAAACTGGCTAAAGTGGGTCCTGCGATTTACTATTATGAAAAGGCATTGTTGCTCGACCCCAATGACAAAGACGTACAAAACAATCTCAAATTTGCTCAGAAAATGCAAATCGATGAAATTAAGGAATTGCCCGGCAGCGGGGTGAACAATGCACTTAGTCGGTTCACCGGCATGTTTCATCATGACTCTTGGGCCTGGATAACTGTTGCGTCGGCGTTTGCGTTCCTGTTGGCATTCGTCGGATATTATTTCATCGGCGCAACGCTCTATAAGCGAATTTTATTTGTGGCAATGTTCGTAATGTTACTTCTGATGTGTATCAGCATCGCATCGGCATGGCATCAAAAAAGAACAACCGACGGCGAGCGTCCGGCAATTGTATATGCCGAAATTGCAGGTGTCAAGGCCGAACCCACTTCCGATGCCAACGATGCATTTATCCTGCACGAAGGCGCCAAGGTGTATGTGATCGAATCGTTGGAAAACTGGAGGCACATATCGCTTGCCGATGGCAATGACGGATGGATCGATGCGAAAGCTATTCGGGAACTGAAGTAGGCTGAGTCTCTTGATCGGGAAGCGACTGCTGCCATTCATCGTACCAACTTTCGATTGTAGGATACAATTTTGCTGCTACCCGCGATATCGGATTGTAGAATATCGATTGTTCGGTGCTTTCCTGTGAAATGAGTGCGCCATTCGTATTAATTTTACTGAACAAATTAAGGAAAACGCTAAGTAACAGAACTGTTTTCAGCAAACCCGCCACGGCGCCCATGATTTTATTGACTAAACCGAGGCCGACCATTCCTGCAGTTTTTGTCAGTATTTTTGCAAGGATAGACATGCCGATCACTACAAGTACAAACGTCAGGATAAACGCTGCGACCTGAATGCTTTTCGGATTCCATGAAACGTGATTTTCCAGGATTCCACGCATTAAATGTGAAAATTTCAGCGCAGCCCAAATTCCGACCACCAATGCGATCAACGATGCAAGTTCGGCAATGAAACCGTTCCAGATACCGCGCAGGACGCCAAATGCGAGAATCAGCCCAAGTACTATATCAATATACTCCATATCCAGTAATTGCCCGCCAAGATAAAGACTTTTGCCCGAAAACAAAATCGGTATTAGTATCTTTGCGGCACTTCATTTCAAAAAACAATGTCAAGAGATATACAATTAAAAGAGCGGTGGGAAAAACTCGTCGCAATATTATCCGATAAATTTTCACAGGGCGAAGACCTCGATCTGGATGCGATCATCTATCTGATCGGTGTTCAGGAGCTTGGGAAAGTCCACCAAAAATACCAAAAGGACGAAAAACTTAATCTGATGCACATCGCAATCTGCCGGTTATTGGAGCCCTACGGATTCTACGAATTCGATTACGTCGACAAAGAAGGCTGGCCACATTACACCGTCAAAGAGCAATTGCCCGCATTACGCGCCGGCGAGCAGTCGGTTTTGATGAAGGAAGCCATCGTGCAATACTTTATCGAGAAGGAACTGATTGAGTAGTTTTCGAAAAGTTATAACAAATCGGCACGAACAAATTCGCTAAATTTGCACCTCTGAACACCAGCGCAATGACAGATAAAATCAAGGAATATATTGGCGAAGTCAACGCCTTCCAAACCAAAGACAAAGCCGAACTAGAAGCTTTCCGAATCAGATTTCTGGGAAAGAAAGGAATTTTAAATGATTTCTTTGCCGAGTTCCGCAACGTGCCAAACGACCAGAAAAAGGAATTTGGCCGGGTTATCAACGAACTCAAAGATGCTTCAGAGGAAAAAGTGCGTTCTATTTCCGAAGCACTTGAAAATAATGAAGAAGCCGCCGGCATTTACGGTGATTTGACGCGCCCGGGCGAGCCGGTCAAAATTGGTTCGCGCCATCCAATATCATTGGTTAAAAACCAGATCATCGATATCTTTTCGAACATCGGTTTCAATGTTTCCGAAGGCCCCGAAATCGAAGACGACTGGCACAACTTTACCGCTTTGAATTTGCCCGAATATCATCCTGCGCGCGATATGCAGGATACATTTTTTATCCAGACAAATCCCGATGTGCTGCTTCGAACGCACACGTCGTCGGTTCAGGTTCGCTATATGGAGAATACAAAACCGCCAATCCGGACGATTTCACCGGGACGCGTGTTCCGCAACGAAGCCGTTTCGTCGCGCTCGCACTGCATTTTTCATCAGGTAGAAGGTTTGTACATCGACAAGGATGTTTCATTCGCCGATCTGAAACAGACACTTTTGTACTTCACAAAAGAAATGTTCGGAAAATCGAAAATCCGGCTTCGTCCGTCGTACTTCCCGTTTACTGAGCCAAGCGCTGAGGTTGATATCTACTGGGGACTTAAAACAGAAACCGATTACCGCATCACCAAAGGAACCGGCTGGCTTGAAATCATGGGTTGTGGGATGGTCGATCCAAATGTATTGAAGAACTGCGGCATCAACGCCGATGAATACAACGGTTTCGCATTCGGTATGGGCATCGAGCGCATTGCCATGTTGCTGTACCAAATTGGCGACATCCGCATGTTCTACGAAAACGACGTGCGCTTTTTGGAGCAGTTCCGTTCGAGCATTTAAAGCATATGAATTTTTAGGAGCTTTATCCGGCTCTGCGCTGTATCTTTTTTAAATTTTCGGGTTCCACCCGCAATTTCAAAAAAGGATGCCGCTTCGATCCGGGCTAGGGCCGGCAGCATAAATTATAAGAATGAAAAAAGACATCGTTATCCCAAAATCAGAAAATGTCCTCATGGCCGCCGTTTCCGAATGGAGCGACGATTTCATGGAGAAAGTCTGGAATGTGTACCTGATCAATGACTCGGATTTCGACCTCGATGGCGTAATGGTTGTTTCGAAAGCGTTTGGAACAGTAGATGGCGAGATGAAAAAATCTTCGATGCTACGGCATGCGTTTGAAAAGATCCCGTCGGTTTCTGCGGCCAAAGTCGAAATGATCGAGAAGAGTTTGCTGAAACTGAACAACGAGTTTATGGTGACTTACTTCATCGGGAAGACATTATACGACCGCAAATTCATCTTCAGAGCGGGTTCTGTAAATGATAACGCGACACAGGAGATTCCGGTACTGTTTGTCGATGGTGTGCTCCTGTCCTAATCCAGTTTGTCAGTCAGATTTTTGAAAACTTTCTTCGCTTCCTGGCCCTCGTATAAAATTTGATAGACCGCATCGATTATCGGCGTCTTAGCGCCATAACCCTGATTGAGTTCATAGGCGCTTTTTGTGGCATAATAACCTTCGGCCACCATGCTCATTTCCATCATGGCCGATTTGACGGTGTAGCCTTTGCCAATCATGTTGCCGAACATCCTGTTTCGGGAAAAAACAGAATATCCGGTCACAAGTAAATCACCCAGGTAAGCCGAGTTGTTGATGTTGCGCTTCATTCTGTGGACTTTCTTGATGAATTTTTTCATCTCGCGTATGCCGTTGCTCATCAAAACCGACTGGAAGTTATCGCCATATCCGAGTCCATGAGCGATTCCCGCCGCGATCGCATAAATATTCTTCAACATAGCCGCGTATTCGGTCCCGATGATATCGTCCGAAATTTTTGCTTTGATATAATTACCCGACAGGTGATTCGCTACTATTCGCGCTTTTTTGCTGTCGCCGCAAGCTATCGTAAGATATGATAACCGTTCGAGCGCCACTTCTTCAGCATGGCACGGGCCGGTGATCACGCCAATGTTTTCGAGTGGTATATCGTATTTTACGTTGAAATGTTCGCCCACTATCAAGCTCGTTTCGGGTACTATTCCTTTAATTGCCGAGAAAATCACTTTACCTTCCAGGCTTTCTGTAAGTTTTTGTAGTTCGCCATTTAAAAACGCCGACGGAATCGCGAATATGAGATAATCGGCATATCGCACCGCTTCATTGATGTCGCTTGTCAAGAACAGTTTTTCAGTGTGGAATTCAACCGAACTAAGATAGTTGGGATTGTGCCGATATTGTTTGATATGGTTAATTGCATCTTCGTTGCGCATATACCAACAAATCTGATCGACGTTTTCACATAACATTTTGGCAATCGCGGTTGCCCAGCTACCACCGCCGATCACGGCAAACTTGGGTGAACTAATCATGGTTGAATATTTGTGTCAAAAGTAACCATTTTAATACAGTATTAAAAGTGATATCTTCGCAATCGTCCTAGTGACGGCACTTCAAGCTACTGCAGTAACTTTAACTTAATTTTATGATTTACAGCACAATGCAGACGAAAATCGAACGTTATTAAAATGTGCCAGAGATTCTCATACAAGTTGAAGGTACTGAAGATATAAAAAGTTAGTTAAATTTTGTTTTTGGTGTTTTGAGAAAGGCGCTTTTGAAAAATTTCAGAAGCGCCTTTCGATTTTTAACTGTAAGACAGTTCAACAATCTCCCGTACGTTTTCAGGAGTGATATTCTGCCGTTCGCCTAGTCCTTTCCATCCCCTTTGTTCAAATCGTGCCGCTATAAAGTCGGCCGTCCTTTCAAAATCCTCTGTATACTCAGATAGTTTTGTCTGCATTCCCATGCTGTGGAAAAAATCAGTTGTTTTGTCAATTGCCAATGCGGCGACTTGGTCATCGTTACCCTCAAGTTTAAAAATGCGTCGGCCGTATTGGGCGAGTTTTTCCTTTTTCGTCTCAAACATCACCTGATACAATCGCGGGGCGATAATGGCAAGCGTCCGGGCGTGGTCTATATTGTAAAGTGCCGTCAGTTCATGGCCAATCATGTGTGTTGCCCAATCGGTTGGTACGCCCTTGTTCAGCAATCCGTTCAACGCCATCGTGCAGCACCACATAAAATTTGATGCGAGTACATAATCATCGGGTTTTTTGACAACGTCGGGACCGATTTCGATCAATGTCTGTAAAACACCTTCGGCAATCCTGTCCTGCAGAAATGCTTGGTGTTTATAAGTCAGGTATTGTTCCAAGACATGCATATAAGCATCCACGACGCCATTCTGTATCTGTCGTTCCGGTAATGAACGTACAACGGTTGGATCACAAATCGAAAATTTCGGAAACAGCGCACTTCCGCCAAACGATAATTTTTCCTGTGTTGCATCGATCGTGATTACGGCACCCGAATTCATTTCGCTTCCCGTCGCCGGCAATGTCAGTACTGTTCCAAACGGTATTGTAGCCGAAGTGTCGGTCAGCAATAATCGCTTTTTTAAAATATCCAATGGTTCGCCTTCAAATTTAACGGCAGCCGACATGAATTTAACGCCATCAATCACCGATCCGCCGCCGACGGCAAGAATAAAATCGAGGTTTTTCTCGCGGATGACGTTAATTCCCTTGGAAAGTGTTTCGTATTTTGGGTTGGCTTCGATTCCGCCAAATTCGGTTATGTCAAAACCTGCAAGCGCTTTAATTACCTGGTCGTAAGTGCCATTTTTAAAAATACTTCCACCGCCATAAGCGAGCAGGATTTTCGATCCTGTCGGAACCAATTTACCGAGTTTCGCGATTTGGTCTTTTCCGAAAATTAAATTCGTCGGATTATATAATTCAAAATTGTTCATGAGATATAATTTATTCCGCATAAAGTTAGCCATGCGAACGCGGTGATGCTGATAAAGGAATGTTAAGATTACTTTCTGTAAAGATTATTGTCGTCAATGTAGTGCCAAACTTTTTCAGACAGCATCGGCTGTACGTTTTTTCCGGCATTTATATTTTCGCGGATAAATGTCGATGATATCTCGACGATGGGCGCATCGATCATCGTAACGTTTGGATGATTGTGATGGGTCGTTTTTTCAATCTCGGATGAAATCCTCGGATAAACGTAAATCTGGTGATTCTCCATCAAAAATTCGTAGTTTTTCCATTTGTGAAGTGATCGCAGATTGTCTTCGCCCATAATCAGCGAAAAAGTATGTTGCGGAAATTTGTCGTGAAGATGGGCCAAAGTATTGGTTGTGTAATTTGGCTGCGGCAATTTAAATTCGAAGTCGGATGGTTTGATTTTAGGGAAATCCTGTGTAGCTAAATGTACGAGTTCGAGGCGCTGATAATCGTCGAGAAGGGTGGCTTTTTTCTTCAGCGGGTTGTGAGGTGTGACCATCATCCAAACCTGATCGAGGTCGGAATATTCCGCCAGATGATTTGCGATGATCATGTGGCCTACATGGATCGGGTTAAAAGTGCCAAAATACAATCCGACTTTCATAGCGGTAGGTTTAAACCTTATTTTGTTTGTACGAATTCTTTGACCAATTGATAAGCTTCTTCTTTCGCAACGTCCAAATCGTAATTTTTGATGATCTTATCAAATTGAGGCGCCGTTGCGAGTTCGACCGATGCTTTTGCAATACGCATATTGATCTTATCATCCGATTCGGTTGACCGTTTCTTTAACCTGATTTTCAACTCATCGATACTTGGCGGTTTGACGAACACGGCCAGAGTTTCATTGGGAAATTTACTTTTTATTCTAAGTCCGCCTGCGACATCGATATCAAAGATGACATGTTTACCTTTCGCCCAGATGCGTTCGATTTCGCTTTTTAGCGTTCCGTAGAAATTATCGCGGTACACTTCCTCCCACTCGAGGAAATCTTCGGCTTTGATATGTTTTTTGAATTCCTGAATAGAGATGAAATAATAGTCCTTGCCATCGACTTCATCACCGCGAGCCTCCCGCGATGTTGCGGAAACCGAAAATTCGAGGTTAAGCTCTTCAATGCCAAGCAAATGTTTTACTATTGTTGTCTTCCCGGACCCTGATGGCGCCGAAAACACTATTAATTTTCCTTTGTTCATTAATAAAGTTTCGGCTTTAAAGCACGTTCAATACTTGTTCTTTTATTTTTTCCAGTTCGTCTTTCATTTGGACGACCAGTTTTTGCATTTGTGCATGATTCGATTTCGAACCCATTGTGTTGATCTCGCGGCCCATTTCCTGGATTATAAATCCTAGTTTACGACCATTCGCTTCGCTGCCGGCCATGGTTTCAATGAAATAATTGAGGTGATTCTCCAGGCGGACTTTCTCCTCAGTAATATCGTATTTCTCAAGATAAAAAATCAGTTCCTGTTCAAATCGGTTCTCGTCCAATGTTACTTTGAGTTCGTCGATCGCGGCCATCAGTCGAGATTTTACCGTCGTTATTCGTTCGCTGTCCAGTGACGCGGTTTCGTTCATCATCGTCATGATATTCGCGATGCGGTGAAGGAACTCTTTTTCAAGAGCGGTGCCTTCCGAAATCCGGAAAGATTTTATGTTTTTAAGGCTTTCATCGATCACAGCCTGGATTTCGGCCCAGTCGGTGCCATCGATTTCGTCTCGCTCGGTCTTTAGTGCATCGGGCATGCGAACAGCCATTTTCATCAATTCGGTCTCATCAGCATCGGCATACACTTCGCGAAGTTGTGCGATATATGCTTTTATTATAGGAACATTGACTTTTGTCGAAGTTTGCTCGGTCGTACTTTCGATGAATATGGAAACGTCGATCTTTCCGCGTTCGAGCGCATTGGCGACCTGATTTCGCAGTGCCAACTCCATTTCGCGGTAGACCGACGGCATTCGTACGTTCAAATCGAGGCCTTTGCTATTCAGCGATTTGATCTCGACTGTAATTTTTTTGGATGGTAATTGCAAAGATGCCTTACCGAATCCGGTCATTGATTGTATCATATCAAAATGTAATAGCTGCAAAAGTAATAAAAACGAAAAGGTTAGGCCGGTCTTTACGCGGAAATCGGCTATGCTGGTTTTACGGTTTTTTTACTGGTTACCAATGCAACGCCGAGAAATATTACCGCCGCCGATGCGATTTTGACCCATGTCAGATGATCTTTGCCCAATCCGATGGCGAAAATGGCGGCAAAAACCGGTTGAAGGTAAATGAATACTGCGACTGTTGTGGGCTTAAGTTCGCGCATTGAAACCAGATTAAGCAAATAGGTTACAAAAGTTGACAGTACAACCACAAATGCAATTTTCCACCATATTGTATTCGGCATTAGTGACCAATCAACTTCGGCAAACTCGTTCCATCCGAAAGGCAACACCATTAGAAAACCGAATAAATAGATCCACTTTACGAAGTTGAAAGCGTTGTATTTATCCATCAGTTTTTTGACGATGATCAGGTAGAGCCCGTATGATGCTGCATTTACAAAAACCAAGAAATTACCAAGATTCGCATTGGTCGCATTGCCAACCGATTTTCCATACAGAATCAGCATAGCGGTTCCTGCCAATCCAAGTACAATACCGAAAATGCTGCGTTTGAGCATGCGTTCTTTCAGTAGAATAGCAGAAAGGATCAGTACGATAATTGGTGTTGTGACCATAATTACCGACGCCGAGATAGGCGATGTATAGCTTAATCCTTTGAAGAATGTCAGCATGTTCAAAGCGACACCAAAAAAAGCCGCCGCTGCGATTCGGGGAAAATCAGCGTTTGCAATGGGCTGCATCGGGACGAGATTGGTGCGGTTCATCAAAAATGCTGCAATCCAGAATAGAAGTGCCGAGATGCCAACGCGAATCAGTATGAACCCGTAGGGCTGCACATATTGCGGCATTACATCTTTCGCAATAGTGAAGGTCATACCGTAGATGATCGAAACCATTGTGGCACCTATGAGTGCAAGGGTGCGTTTTGACATTATTGTAAAACTGAGATGACTTCGTTGATATTCTTTTGGCTGTTGCCAATGTAAATTTTGCCTCCGATGATGAATACCGGCCGGCTTAAAAAAGTGTAATGTTGAAGCAGGTACTTTTTATAATCTTCTTCCGAAAGCTCTTGGTTTTTTAACCCGAGAGATTTATAAAGTTGGGCTTTTTTGCTGAACAACGCTTCATAACTTCCGGCCAGCGATTTCATTTCGTCAATTTCGGATTCGGTCAGAGGTTCTTGCCGTATATCGTGGAATACCAGATTGTTTTTTGGGAGAGACTTTATGATTTTCCGACATGTGTCGCATGATGCGAGGTAATATATCTTGTTCATGTAATTACTATTTGACGGTACAAAGGAACTTCATTTGGTTTGCATTAACTACTTTTATCAAAAAAATAAAATGCTCAGAACAACCGAAATCACGCTCCAAAACCGAAAAATATTACAGCAAATCCTGCATCGATATTCCACTGATCAACTGAATACAGTTTCAATCGGGTTCAGTAATAACATTATTTGGAACATTGCACACACAATCGCAACGCAGCAGCGGCTAGTGTATAAACTTTCGGGTCTTGAAGTGAATATTCCGATGGAAATCGACGAGCTGTATAAGCGCGGCACCAAGCCCGAGCATTATGTGCAGCAGCCGGAAATCGATTTAATTGAAAGTTTGCTATTCGAACCGGTCGAACGGACGTTACGGGATTTCAATTCAAACATCTTCAAGACCTTTACGCCATTTACGACAATGACCGGGTTCGAAATTCGGAACGTCACAGACGCAATGGAATTCAATAATTACCACGAGGCAGTCCACCTGGGGGTTATTATGAGTATTGGGAAATTCGTCTAAAACTTTTCCGGATCAAGGAATGCTTCGGCCTCCGACATTGGGATAAACAGTTCCTGCTGACCATCCGCGTAGGATGCGATTTCGTACGTATTGTAAAGAAGAAGAACGCCATTTTCCTTGACAATGATATTTTGTGGCAAAATGAACTGATCGGCTTCGAACATTAAACCGGTCGAATTAATATCAGTATTTTGAGGAATTTTAAATTTCTCCCTGAATCGTTTTTCGGCAAACACTCGGAACTCATCGCTGTTTTTAAATAGCATGCGCGGCGGAAAATATTTTCCGGTATTTGCGTCGAATAGTAATGAGCGCGTACCGCTGTAGCCATGCGCGCCGCCAGTGAACATATACGAATCGATTATGATATTTATTATCTTATCTGTTTTGTATCCGATTTTACCTTCGATTTTGCCTTCCCATCCAAAAGTGTCTTCGGGATGTTCAGCTTTCATTTTTTGGTATGAGGCGATGAAAGACGCTGCGAGCTCGTCGTAATTTTCTGCAACAAATGGTTTCTCGCCAAAATAAATGATTTCTTTACTGACTGCGAATAATTTCTTGTTTATACTGTCAGATATCACTCCTGACCCTGAAACTACAGGAATGTTTATAAGCACTGTCGGGCACTGGTCGATACAGTTCTGAACTTTTTTTTCAAATCGTTCCTGGGTAAATTCAAGTTCTTTATTACAACCGGTCAGAATTACGATCAAGAGTGCAAACAGTGAAATTTGTTTCATTTGTTGTTAATTAAATACAAAGCCGGGGGACGGATTGGCGCAGGAATAAATTAAGAAGTAAATTTGCCCAATTATTAAAGATTCTAAAAATCAATTATATGAAGTTTAACACAAAAGTAATACATGGTGGGCAGCATCATGAACCCACTACGGGATCGGTTATGACACCGGTGTTCCAAACGTCGACATATGTTCAAAAGTCACCGGGTCAACCTTTGGGAGAGTATGAATACAGCCGTGCGGCCAATCCTACGCGTACGGCATTGGAAAATGCATTGGCAAGCATTGAGAACGGCGCGCGCGGTCTTGCATTTTCGTCGGGTCTGGCTGCGACCGACTGCTTGATCCGAACATTGAAATCAGGCGATGAAGTGATTGCCATGGACGATCTATACGGCGGAACGTACAGAATGTTCACGCGTATTTATAAAGATTCCGGCATCAAATTCCACTTTGTCGATATGAATAACATCGACAACATTAAGGCACTTATAAATGAAAATACGAAGCTTGTTTGGGTTGAAACGCCAACCAATCCGCTGATGAAGCTCGCCGATATCGAAGCTATCGCTAAAATCACCAAAGAGAGCAATATTTTATTTGCAGTTGACAATACCTTTGCTACGCCATATTTACAGAAACCGCTTGATCTAGG
>JADMKR010000163.1 GCA_015478765.1 Flavobacterium sp. | reverse complement strand
CAAGGACCCTCTGATTAACAGTCAGATGCTCTAACCAACTGAGCTAAGGAGGAAGATGTTATATCTTTTAAGCGGTTGCAAATATAAGCCGAAATTTAATGAATGCAAATATTAAAGCGGAATTTTTCTAAAAAATCTTAGCGACCCACTACCGCCTTATAAATGTCATTTCCATTAGCAAACAGCAACAGTGTGATCAACAGTATGAAACCAGCCATTTGGGCGTATTCCATAAATTTATCACTTGGTTTCCGGCCTGAAATCATTTCGTACAATAAGAACATGACATGGCCGCCGTCGAGTGCCGGAATCGGCAACAGGTTCATAACGCCAAGCATAATTGACAACAAGGCAGTAATTGACCAAAAGATCTCCCAACTCCACGTATCCGGGAAAATGTCGTAAATCGCTTTGAAACCGCCAACGCCCTTATAAGCGCCTGTATTCGGGTTAAAGATTGCTTTTAATTGCTTCCAGTAACCGGCCAATTGATTTTTCCCTTTTTCAATTCCGACAGGAAAAGATTCGAAAAAGTCATATTTCTCCCGACTTACATTATATAAACCAAGTTTTTCAAGATTATCGGCGGCAAGTCGCATAGGATGCACAATTCCTAGTTTTGCGCTGTCGCTTACCTGAAGGTTAACTTCTACTTCTTCTTTCCCTCGAAGGACAGTAGCAGGAACTGTTTGTCCCTTGACTTCTTCTAGCGATGCCATAAATTGATCGGCATACTTTATTGGCTTGCCGTTTATACTGACAAAGATATCTTTCGGTTCTACCGCATCTTTGTTTGGCGAATCAGCCTGAACTGCCGATACAACCATAGGGATACGAAGTTCGACAACCGACATTCTCTCGCCAGAAATCTGTTGGCCTATAAAGTTCACCGGAAGTGTCACCGTTTGACGTGTGCCGTCGCGCTCGATCTCTACCTGCTGGCCCATCAAGATTTTCTCATTCAGATCATGGAATTTCTCCACCGCAACACCGTCGACCGATATTATTTTATCACCAGTGCGTATTCCCGCATTTTCAACAACAGGATTGCTAACCCAAATCCCGTCTTTTACCTCGGAATTGGCTACATACAAATCGCCATATGCATAAGCCATCCCAATATATATAATGAAAGCGAGAATAAAATTCACCGTTACACCGCCAAGCATAATTATCAAACGCTGCCACGCCGGTTTTGAGCGAAATTCCCACGGTTGTGCGGGCAATGCCATCTGCTCTTTATCCATACTTTCATCGATCATACCTGCGATTTTGACATAACCTCCCAGAGGAAGCCATCCAATACCGTATTCGGTTTCACCGATTTTTTTCTTGATGAGCGAATATTTTACGTCAAAGAAAAGATAGAATTTTTCGACGCGGGTTTTAAATATTTTGGCCGGGATATAGTGACCCAATTCGTGCAGAACAATAAGTAGAGATAAACTCAGCAGAAACTGTGAGAGTTTGATAAATATTTCCATGTAAATTCAATAATTGCGAACAAAAATAGTCTTTTCTGCCCAAGTATGCCCCCTGACTAAATATTTCAATATTTAAATGTTTGTTAATTAAGCTATCTGCACTTTTATTGGTTGCTTAACTCCGGTAATTTTACGAGTATCCAATCGAATCCATTCATGAGCACTGCCTTATTTTCCGAATTGAAGATCAAAACAATAGTTTTCAAAAATCGCATTGCGGTGTCACCAATGTGCCAATACTCAGCTCAGAATGGCTTTGCTAACCAATGGCATTTGGTTCATCTCGGATGCCGCGCGATTGGTGGCGCCGGATTAATTATTCAGGAGGCGACGGCAATAGCGCCCGAAGGAAGGATTACGAACCAGGATCTCGGAATCTGGTCTGACGATCATATCGAAAAATTCTCAGAGATCACCGATTTCATCCGAAGCCAAAATTCGATTCCCGGAATCCAGATTGCACATGCCGGCCGAAAAGCCAGTATCACACCACCCTGGAAAGGCAATATTCCCATCAGCGCGAATCAGGGCGGTTGGACCACGGTGGGTCCCAGTGCAATCGGATACCATAACGAAACAAATACGGTGGCTTTGGATGTGGGCGGAATAGATCAAGTAATCTCCGACTTTGCTTCAGCGGCTAAACGCTCTCTCGCCGCCGGCTATCAGGTGTTGGAAATACATGCTGCCCACGGTTATTTGTTGCATCAGTTCCTGTCACCCTTATCAAATAAACGATCTGATGCGTATGGCGGCAGTTTTGAAAACAGATGCCGTCTGTTGTTGGAGGTAATTGAAGCGGTACAATCAGAATGGCCGGCGACTCTTCCATTATTCGTACGAATTTCCGCCACCGATTGGGCTCCCGGAGGCTGGAACCTATCCGACTCGGTGCAACTCGCAAAAATTCTCAAGAATAGTGGTGTCGACTTAATTGATGTATCGTCGGGCGGACTTGTAAGTCATCAGGAAATTGAAACCGGGCCGTTATACCAAGTCCCGTTTGCTGAACAAATTAAAAAGAACGCCCATATGCTAACAGCCGCAGTAGGTATGATTACCCAGGCACAGCAGGCCGAGGAAATTCTGCAGCAAAACAAAGCCGATATGATCTTTTTTGGCAGGGAATCGCTTCGAAATCCGAACCTGCCTTTGGATTTTGCCGAAGCACTGGACGCTGAAATCGACTGGCCGGAACAATACGAACGCGCTAAAAAATAAACGAATGCGACAGTTGAAAGTAGCACTGCTTGCTTACGGTATGTCTGGTAAAGTTTTCCATGCCCCGTTTCTGGAATTGCATCCGGGTTTCGAATTGGTTGGTGCCTGGGAACGAAGTAAAAAGTTGATTAATGCTGATTTTCCATCGGTAAAAAGCTATAAATCACTGGCAGATTTACTTGATGACGATTGCGACCTTGTAATTGTAAATACGCCTGTCGATACTCATTTCGAATATGCAAAAGCAGCACTGATTGCCGGCAAACACGTCCTGGTTGAAAAAGCTTTCACGACCACATCGGCAGAAGCAGAAGAACTTCGCGATTTGGCCTTCTCTCAAAACCGGGTGCTTTCCATATTTCACAATCGCCGTTGGGACAGTGATTTCCGTACCGTAGAAGATATGTGCCGTAAAAATGTGCTTGGTAACATTATTGAAGCTGAGATACGTTTTGAACGATTCCGGCCTGAACTCAGCGCGAAACGACATAAAGAAATGGCTGCGCCCGGGGCGGGGATTTTGATGGATCTGGGCCCGCATATAATCGATCAGGCATTGTGTCTGTTTGGATTTCCTGATGAGATTTCGGCAGATATTCGAACTACCCGCTACATGTCGGTTGTTGACGATTGGTTTGACCTCACTCTATTTTATCCTAAATTCAGGGTGCGGCTTAAAGCTGGATTTTTTGCGCGTGAACCGTTGCCTGCGTACACTTTGTATGGCGAAAAAGGTTC